>ONXK01000129.1 GCA_900321785.1 uncultured Lachnospiraceae bacterium
AAAAAAGAAAAAAGAAAATAAATCAGATTAGACTTCCACGGAGGTATCAGAATGTTTGATATCATGAATTATGCGGAAAAGAATCATGTTGAAATTGATGTACGTCCCGGCACAAATCCCGTTGTCTGGGAGTTCTTTATCAGAGACAGGCAGCTGGATATTGTCCAGTTTACACAGATCCACAGCCGTGAACTGGATCGCCAGTCCAATCCGGACTGGTACATCGAGCAGCGCTGCGAGTCTATGATGGAAGCTGTCCGCGAGGCCAGAGCCGCCCGTAATCTCTCCAGGGCTTCGGGTATGTAATCCCGAAAGCCCGGCGGCGGTTCCTGTATAAAAACAGAATATGAGTAAAAGCAGGCTGTATTTCAAGACGTGCTTGCGGGTCTTGCGCTATGAAGTGCGATGAAACACGATGAAGAATAAATACAATGAAACGCGATGAAGAATAAATACAGCACATCTGCAGAACAACAAACAGGTGAAATGCCCGGCAAGATAATGCCGCCCCATTTCACCTGTTTTTTATGTACAAGTCTTTTTATTTCTTTTTATGATGTTGATGTCGAGTTATGTTTTTACTGCTGAGGATTTTTGCGGAGCCATTTGACAATATCCTGGCTCTCGTAAAGCGGCTGACCGTCAATGAAGAGACAGGGGATCTGCTCCTTGCCTCCATCCTTCACAAGTCTGTTGAGGTGCTCTTCGCTCTCGTCGATGTTGCAGATTTCAACATCTGTCCTTCCCTGCTTGTCAATCTCCCTGCGCACCAGATGGCAGTAGGGGCACGTTGTTCCGACATAGAGTTCCAGTTTCATAAGTTACCTCCTTATTTCTTTTCGTGGTAGCTTTTCTCTGTATTGACATTCCAGATATTGGAGCGGTCGGTACTGCCTGTACGGATATTTTTGACAGCCTCAAAAGAGGTCATCATAGAGTGGTCAAGGTTATTGTAACGGTGCTGTCCGTTGCGTCCGACACAGTAAAGGTTGGGAATCTTGTCGAGATAGCGGCGCAGGCGGCCGATCTGGTCATAGGTGTCGAAATAGGCGGGATATGCCTTTTTGACACGCTCGACATGGGAATCGATCACTTCGTCCTCGCTGTCGATCATGCCGATCTTCACCATTTCGGAGACACCCATCTTCGCGAAGTCTTCATCCGACATACTCCACATCTCGTCTCCCTCGTTGCAGAAATACTCGAGGCCGACCCATACCGTGTGCTCGATGTCCGCCACCATATAGGGCGACCAGTTGTTGAAAATCTGGAAACGTCCCATTTTTACGCTGCGGTCATGAACATATACCCAGTCATCGGGAACGATATTGCCGATGGTCGGGATCTTTGTCTTGTTTTTCAGTTTCAGGCCGGGTACCAGGACACCGACCGTCATATAATCGCGATAAGGAAGACCAGCCGCAATAGCCGCAGCCTTCTCGGGCACATTGTTCATGCCGCCCACAAGATCCTTGATGGGCATGGAGGAAATAAAGATATCTCCGCTCTCCTCAAAGGATTCTCCGTCACGCTCCCAGGTCACGCCTGTGAGGACACGGCCTTTTGCCTTATGGATCTTTTTGACACAGGCACCCAGTTCAATGCGTCCGCCCTTTTTGACGATCTCATCTGCCGTGATCTCCCACAGCTGGCCGGGGCCGTACTTGGGGTAGCTGAATTCCTCGATCAGAGAGGTCTCCACCTCTCCGTTCTTTTTCCCCTTCAGATGTACCGCCTTGCCGACCGCATCCTTGAGGACTGCCGTGATCGATACTCCCTTGACACGCTGGGCGCCCCATTCGGCCGTCATCTGTGACGGATGGCGTCCCCAGACATTCTCCGTATAGTGTTCAAAGAACATGGAGTAGAGTTTCTTACCGAAGCGGTTAATATAGAAATCCTCCAAAGAGACCTCTTTGCGCTTGTGCACCATGCTTCCCACATAGCTGAATCCCGCTTCCAGTGTCGTCACAAGCCCCATGTTGGTAAATGTCTCGGGCTTTAACGAAATCGGATAATCAAAGAAGCGGTTGTTGAAAAAGATACGTGAAATGCGGTTTCTGCGCAGCATGACACGGTCTTCCTTCTCCGGATCCGGTCCGCCCTCTTCGAGCGTGCAGTCGCGGAAAAGCACCTTGTCGTCGTAGGACGGCGCGCCCTGCACCGGCAGCATCTCATTCCACCACTGATTTACCTCGGGCATCTTGGAAAAAAATCTGTGCCCGCCCATATCCATGCGGTTTCCTTTATAATTGACAGTCTTCGCAATGCCCCCGACCTGGCTTCCCTCCTCAAAGACCACCACTTCATACTCATCCGGCGTACGCAGCAACTCATATGCAGCTGTGAGTCCCGCGGGACCGCCTCCGATGATGATGACTTTTTTCTTCATGTTATTCCTTTCCGTGAGTCAGAAGGGACGGTTCTGACCGACTCATTTTCTCCCACATTATTAACTTGGCATCAGCAGATATTGAATCCGGTAAAACAGAGCCGGATTATATGTGCGTATCGGGATCGCCTGTCCGTCACTGAAAACGGCGAGATAATTCACCCCGACACAGAAAATCGTAAGAACGATCACTACCTTCAAATATGCATAATACCCGTGAAAATCTGTATTGTCCAGTATTGTAAGGATCGCAAGGATCGCTGTCAGCATCAAAAGCCAGCCGTAGTCGATCATGTAACGCTGGGAAATGCCGCCGACCTGAACGTCCAATTCGATGAGAATGACCGCCAGGCCGAAGGAAAATACCGCCAGACCGAAAGTCTTTCCCGCTATCATTTTTTTGCGCAGGCGGAAGATCCAGAAGCAGAACAGGGCCAGAAGATTCAGGGCAAAAAAGCCGCCGATCATCAGATCCTTAAACATATATCCCTGATAATCCGTAGCCACCTCGATACCGGTTATAAACGGAAACTGCGGCTGTATCTGCAGCGGCTGGAAAAGTTCCTGGAAAAGAGCCGGGATATTCTTGGCGATGGACCAGGTCTTCTTCGTCAGATCCGTCACACTCAGATTATAGTCCGCGCCGAAATCAAAGGGACTGCCGAAACGGGCCTTGTTGAACTGCATCTGCAGCAGGCCGACCGGAATAAAGGGAAGGATGACTGCAGCTGTGTTGAGAAGGCTGTTTTTTGAAGGCCGGAAAAACTTCCCGGCCCGGATCTCCTCCCAGAAAATCGGGAATGCCAGCAAAAAGGTCAGGATCATGGTGGGTCTGCATGCCAGCGTGAGCGCGATCAGCAGGGATCCTGCCGCCATGCGTTCTCTGTGGGCACGCCCCTTTCTGTCAAAGCCCCGCATCCACAGTGACAGTCCGGCCACGGTAAATACCAGGCCGTAAATAAAGGGCACACTGTAAACGACCGGGAATGCCGCCAGGTAGATCACGCCCGCTGCGGGAACAAATGCACAGGAAAGAAGAAGATATACTCCCAGGCTTGTCTTTTTGAAATATTTCCGCACCAGAACATAGATCATGTAGAAGGAAAGGATCCACAAGAGGTCTGCCATGAACAGCACCGCCCGCCATGTGGGCAGAGCCGAACCTGTCACCAGCCGGTAGGGCAGGAAGGTCAAAAGTGCCGGTACAATGCCGAAATATACATAGTACCTTCCATTGTAATAAGCTGCGTCCCAAAGGACTTTCTCTCTATACCTGTAGGTCATGTCATTGCGCAATGTGCGGTCATAGGGATTGCGCATTCCGGTGAGATAGCGGGGCGGACGTATGTCGAGATAGGAGTGCCCCTTCAGAAGCGCATCGGCGTACAGCTCGTACTCCTTCTCCTGATAGTCCCGCTCATCCCGCAGTTCACGCCAGACTGTCGGGTCTGCCGCTTTCCCTGCCCAGGTAGTGGCAAAAATATTGATGATCAGAATTCCCGCCACAAGCAGCTTCTGCCGGTTGTCCCGCATGTTAAGCCTTGTAGTATAGATCCAGGAACGAGGTCCGAAGATGACCAGCAGCATTCCGATCAGCCACAGGAAGGCGATCCTCTGCGGATGGACAAAGAGAGGCTCCGCGGCATTGAGTCGGATCTGCCGCATATGTATTTCCTCTCCCGCCTCTGCATGGAGATAGACGCGCATGGTCCTGGTGATTCCCGTAAAGTGCAGATTCACATACCGGCTCTCCGGGATCGTGCTGATTGTCGTTTTTTCATCCAGATCCCGCAGATTTGCATTCGCGCTGTCCGTAAACTGCAGGGAATAGTGTACAGCAGGTGAAGCAGGATCAATAAAGTGCAGATAGATGTTATGGACCTGCGCATTGATGCCGCTCAGTTCCAGATAAGCCTCTTCCGGATCCGTGATCAGAAATGTACCGTACTCCGTCTGTTCAAGCCCGGGTCCGCAGGAAACCGTGAACGACTCCTGCAGTGCTCCCCGGTCACCTGTGCCGGTCTCCTCTTTGGGAGCCTGTGAATCATCGCTTTTTCCCGCCTGAAGATCTCGCAGCGGAGACTGTATATAATTCGAGGCTGTCAGAACTGTCCCGCCGGGCGCATGCCAGTGATTGTAATTGAACACAAAAAGTTCCAGCAAAATACATACGACGAGGATGATACCGGCCCAGATTGCATATCCTGCCGCCATACTGCGCTTTCCGACAGGACGCTTTTCTCTGTAGCTGCTTCCCGGATCTGCCTCGGAAGCATATCCGTCGGCATCCTCTTCAGAGTACTCTTCTGTTTCCGGCTCTTCCACAGCCCCGTAGCCGCCGGGAGTTTTCTCTCTCGCAGCACCTGCAGGGTAGGCGGCGCGGGCGTCCCCGGCCCGCTTATTGTTCCTCTTTGTATTGGTTAAATCAGGTATTTGAAATTTCATATTTAATATATTGTAAGTCTATACAGTTTTATAATGATCAGGTATATGAATAAACAGCGAGTCAAGGCCATGCAAATGCTCGAACAAGTTCGGCATTTGCACGGCTTTTCCTCTTTTCTTGAATAAAACACGCGCTGCTCCGCGTCTTTGACGCTCCCGCATCGCTCCACACATTCGGATTCCATGGGGCCCCTTCCCCATTCCTTCCTCATGTGTGGACGCTCGTCAAGGCCATGCAAATGCTCGAACAAGTTCGGCATTTGCACGGCTTTTCCTCGCTGTTTTATTCATTATATCAGCAAAAGGCTTATTATGCATTCTGTTCTTTCGGGTGTGTGACATTTCTGTGCTGTTTTGGCTGATATACTGTGCACATAGAAAACAAAAACAAAAGCGCCGAACAAAAAAGCAAGGAGCTGAATCAGATAAGGAAGGTAAAAAAAATGAAACGATATCAACGGTTTTTCAGGCGAAGAGTCCGCTCCTTATCTTGAGAGCTTTAAAAATACAGAAGCCCAAAACAAAATTGCCGATGGAAGCCAGTATGTAGGCAGCTACGCCTGCGGCCGTGCATTCCTGGAGATCGAAAGAGTCGATTCTCAGTATATTGCCAGTGTGGTCTGGGGAAACAGTGCTTCTGAAACCGTTGAATGGACTTATCCCTGCACTTACGATACAGCAAGCAAAAGCCTGCTCTGCGACGGCAAAGGATTCAAGATGACCACCAGTTTCAACGAAGACGGCGAGATTGCTTCTCAGACAATCGACACCACAGACGAATCTGCGCAGTTCTCATTTGACGGCAGAAATCTCACATGGGAAGATGCGGACGAAGATGCCGGCAGAGACATGCTTTTCGAAAAGCTGGATTTCTGATCCGACATCGGTCGGCACAGATTTGTATTTATTACCACATATGTTTAATCATACATGTGGCCATGGGCGAGTGCCCTCAAACATGTATGAATAAACAGCGTTTGAGATCACAAATCGTTTACATATTTCAAGACTCGCTCGCGAGTCTTGCGCGCCGGAGAAAAAACCTCCTGCGGCATGCCGGGTATCGATCATCACGGCGGCCGCAGGAGGCTCCTTTTTTTATACGATTATTCCCCGCTGCCGGTAGTGATGTTTGCACCATAGAGGATCCTTGCCAGTTCGGAATCCTTGTCCAGGATGATCGTCTTATTATCTCCTTTCAGGGATGCCTTCAATGCGTCGAGAGAACGGATATAGTTGTAGAACTCTGCCTTTTCGGAAGTGTTGTAGGCCTCCTGCAGGATCTTCATATATTCGGCCTCTCCCTCTGCGATCGTGATCTCGGCATTCTTGTTGGCCTCTGCCACCATCACCTTGACAGTTTTATCTGTCTCATTGCGGATCTTCTGGGCCTCGGATTCGCCCTGGGCCGTGTAGGACGCGGCAATGTTCTGTCTCTCGGAGATCATGCGGTCATATACTGCGGATTTGTTGTCATCGGGAAGGTCAAGCGCCTTGATCTCCGCCGTGATGATCTCAATTCCGTAATCACCGATATCTGAATTAGCCTCATTTGTCAGCATCTGTGTAAGTTTCTCGCCTCTGGCCTCAATGACTTCGTCCTGGGTCATAGAAGAGATCACATTTTTCAGGGCATTGTAGACAGCCGCTTCGATCCTTTCCTCCGCCCGGGCATCGATTGCGTCCAGTGTCCTGATATACTTGGTGGGATCTACAACTTTCCAGAGGACATAGTTGTCGGCAATCATGCTTTTCTTATCACGGGTGATGACATCCGAGAGCGGCACATCGTACAGTGTCGTAGCAGAAGAGATCCTCTGGATGTTCTGTACAAAAGGGGTCTTGAACTTAAGACCGGGTTCGGATTCGATCTTTACGATCCTGCCGAACTGGCGGACGGCCACATGCTGGTTCGGCTGGACCGTATACACACATCCGGAGATAATCATCAGGACAACAATGACCACGATTCCGAGCAATACCTTTGCGATATTTTTCTTCATTCTTAATTTCCCTCCTCTGCCGCACTTTCTGTGACTGACGAGAAGCTTTCAAGCGGATACATTGTCTGCGTTTCTCCGTCGCTGATGATCACCTTCAGCTCCGGCAGAACATCTTCCATTGTTTCATAGAAAAGACGCTGTTTTGTGATCAGGGGGCTGTTGGCATACTCCTTGTACATCGCATTGAATCTTGCCACCTGGCCTTCGGCCTCCGCAATACGCGCTGTTTTCTGGGCTTCGGCATTCTGCTGGATCTTGTCTGCATTTGCTTCGGCGGCAGGGATCTGTTCATTGCGGTATTTGTTCGCGTTGTTAATGGCGGTATCCTTGCCCTGCTTGGCGGTTTCCACTGCTTTGAAGGCGCGGACGATCTCCTCCGTGGGCGGCTCGGCATCCTGCACCGTAATATTCACGATCTGAAGTCCGATATTCCTGGCGGTAAGTTCCTCCTGCATCTTCTGTTTTACAAGAGCCTGGATCTGTGCCTTGCCCGTTGTCATTGCGTCATCCACTGTAAAATCAATGACAGTCGAACGGATCGCCGCAAGCGCGATGTTTTTCAGGATATACTCGGGCTCCTTGGAATTAAACAGGTAGGCGACCGGATCCGACACCCGGTACTCCATGTAAAAATCAATATCAATGAGATTGAAGTCCGACGTGATCATGATTCCTTCCGTATCAACGGTGAATTCCTGTCCGTCGTCATCGATCGCATATCCGATTCCCGTGCCGTGGATGGTCGTATCGACTTTGGTCACCTGCTGGATCCAGGGAATCTTGAAATACAGGCCTGCCGAATCCGTGCGGATCACATTTCCGAACATGGTGACGACCGCTGCCTCCTGCTCATCCACACGGTAAAAGCCGCCGGCAGCCGTACGGATCAGGAGCAGCAAAATGATCAAAAAGACCGCTGTTTTCCCTCCTCCTTTGAAGTTCTTCATACGATTGGCGATTCCGCCGCCGGCCGAAGCGCCGGCGCCGCTTCCTTTACTATTACCCGCACCTTGATCTGTCCCGTTTCCGGTGCTGAAAACTTTTCCGGCATTATTCCCAGGCAGTTTGATTTTCATTTCTTTTACCTCCTGTTTGTCGGCTGTTTATCAGTTTCTGTTTCTTTCCGTCCTCCTGTATTACTGGT
>ONXK01000011.1 GCA_900321785.1 uncultured Lachnospiraceae bacterium
ATTTACCGTAAACAGAAGAATTGTTTTGTAAAAGACTGAAACCCCTGACGGCAGTTCGGACTGATATTTGATCAGACTGTTCTGCCGGCGGGGGTTTTGTCTCGGGTTTTGCCTGTCAGAGCATTGCGGGTGAACCGGCAGGAATTCTGTGGTACAATGGAGCAGTGAATGTTTACAGCAACAGGGGAGACAATGTATGGCGGCAAAAAAAGACGACTTTGCGCAGCAGCAGAGCCTTTTTAATAAAGAACTGAAGGAAGGGGCTTTTCACAGGGTCTATCTGCTCTGCGGAGAGCAGGCCTACCTGCGCATCCAGAACCGCGACCGTCTCCGGGCGGCACTTCTGGGGGACGGGGACCAGATGAATGTCTCCGTCTACACCGGTATGGACGTGACGGCAAGGGAGATCATCGACGAAGCCATGACCCTGCCTTTTTTTGCAGACAGGCGCGTCATCCTGATGGAGAATTCCGTCTTTTTTTCAAAAAAAGCAAGTACGGAATCCGATGCTCTTGCGGCTTTTCTGCCTGAAATTCCCGAGACAGCTTCTCTGGTCTTTGTGGAAGAAAGTCCCGACAAGCGAAAAAAACTCTACAAGGCAGTTCAGAAGAATGGATTCATACTCAACTGTGAGGATCTGAGTCCCCGTATGCTTGGCCAATGGACAGGAGGCCTGTTCAAAAAAGCGGGTCTTATGATCGACGGACCGACCTTAAACCTCTTTCTGGAGACGGTGGGGGAGGATATGATGAATATCGTGAGCGAGTCGGAGAAGCTGATCGGCTACTGCATGGGGCGTGAGCGTGTGACTGCAGAAGACATCACCGCTGTCTGCAGTCCTCAGCTTAAGGACCGGATCTTCGATATGATCGGTGCAGTATCGCGGCGGCAGAGGGACAAAGCGCTTGCAATCTATATGGACCTGATCAGTCTCAGGACCCCTTCCCAGGTCATTCTCACCCTGTTGCAGCGGGAGTTCTCGCGTCTGGTCCAGGTGAAGGAACTACAGGATGCCCGGGAATCCGAGGCGGAGATCGCCAAGCGTGTCGGCCTCTCCCCCTGGATCATAAAAAAGAATTATCTGCCGATCACACGCACACTGGACGCAGGGCGGCTGACCCGTTCTCTTCAGTACTGCCTGCAGGCGGACCAGGACTATAAGAGCGGCCTGATGGACGCCGGTGTCGCTGTGGAAATGGCGGTCATAAAGCTTTGCTCGTAAAAATGTCAAGTGATGCCTGACAGAGGCGGCTTCTTGACAAATATTATGAAACTACTATATATTTAAAAGGCTGTACCCTTTTTAAAAAGTGGACAGTGAGCGATAAAATGAAGCGGCTTCAGCTGCTCATATTATGCTATAGTAAAATTTCTCCCTGCTTTGAGAGGAGGAGAGTGGGAGTGATTAGCGCCAGGGCCTTAGCAGGCTGACGAGGAATGGCAGTGATCGAAAGATTCGGCGGATGCTGCCACGGTCATGATGCTGCTGATCAAAGAAGCAGTTCAGGTGCAGGCCGACAGGAAGAAGACAAAAAACAGAATAAAAACTGCAACAAAACTTCTCCCGATGCACCCGGTGTTCAGGACTCACAAGCAAGTCCTGGATGAAACAAAGGTATAAAAGACGGTGATACTGTAATAATATATCTGGTTTTTTACATCTATTTGTGTTGGAGCGCCGCAAAAACCTGGCGGAAGACGAGATCTCGTCGCCCCGTCTTGCAGAGAGCTCCGGAATGGAGATTATCATGAGAGTTGTTATTCAGGAAAACTACGATAAAATGAGCAAATGGGCTGCAGATTATATTGCTGCTAAGATCAAGGAACATAAGGAGGAAAGGCCTTTTGTCCTGGGACTTGCGACCGGATCTTCTCCCATCGGTGTATACAACGAACTTGTGAAAAAGTATGAGGCGGGTGAGCTCTCTTTCAAGAATGTCGTGACTTTCAATATGGACGAGTACCTGGGACTGCCCCGCGAGCACGACCAGAGCTACTGGTATTTTATGCATCACTATCTTTTCGATCATATTGATATCCCTGCCGAGAATGTCAATATCCTCAACGGCATGTGCGAGGATCCCGAAGAGGAGTGTGCACAGTACGAAGCGAAGATCACTGCGATCGGCGGCATCGACCTTTTCCTGGGAGGCATCGGCCAGGACGGCCACATCGCCTTTAACGAGCCCTACACATCCCTGAGCTCCAGGACCGGTGTCCGCGTGCTGACCACTGATACCCGCATCGTCAACTCACGTTTCTTTGACAACGATGTGAACAAAACCCCTGAGAAGGCACTTTCTGTCGGTGTCGCAACTGTCACGGATGCCAGGGAAGTCCTGCTTGTTATCAACGGCCACAACAAGGCTGCAGCTCTTGCGGCCACTGTTGAGGGACCTGTCAGCGCCAGGGTGACCTGCAGTGCCCTGCAGCTTCACAAAGACGCGATCATTGCATGTGACGAGGCTGCATGCGGCGAGCTGAGGGTCGATACATACAAGTATTTCCTGGACATCGAGAAGGGTGAAAGACTTTAATCAGAGAGGTATACTAAGAGGTATACTTTTACAATAAGACGGATAGAAATTGGTATTCACCGATTTGCTGCCGGGAGGAATAAATGGGTAAATATTTTGGAACAGACGGCTTCCGCGGAGAAGCAAATAAAGTATTGAACTATGAGCATGCGATCCAGATCGGCCGCTTTCTGGGCTGGTATTATGGAAAACGGCTCGAAAAAAAAGCCAAGATCGTGATCGGCAAGGACACAAGGCGCAGCAGCTACATGTTTGAGTATGCGCTCTGCACAGGCCTCATGGCCTCCGGGGCGGATGCATATATCATGCATGTCACAACGACTCCTTCGGTTGCCTATATCACACGTGTGGATGATTTTGACTGCGGTATCATGATCTCCGCGTCACACAATCCCTACTATGACAACGGTATCAAGCTTCTCAACAGCAAGGGCGAGAAGATGGATGAAGAGACGATCCTTCAGGTGGAGGATTATATTGACGGAAAGCTTGAGGTCCCTGTGGCCAACGGACACGATATCGGCAGAACGGTCGATTATGTGGCAGGCCGCAACCGCTACATCGGATATCTGATCTCCATGTCCAAGTTCAGCTTCAAGGATGTCCGGGTCGGACTTGATGTGGCGAACGGCGCGGCATGGTCGATCGCCAAGGGCGTGTTCGATGCGCTTGGTGCCAAGACCTATGTCATCAATGCGGAGCCTGACGGCTACAATATCAATACCGACTGCGGCAGTACGCATATCGAACATCTTCAGAAGTTTGTTGTGGACAACGGCCTCGACGTCGGTTTTGCCTATGACGGCGATGCGGACCGCTGCCTGTGTGTTGATGAAAAGGGCAATGTGATCACAGGAGACCACATCCTCTACATCTATGGTCTGTACATGAAAGAGCGCGACAAGCTTCTCAACAACACAATCGTAACGACCGTCATGAGCAATTTCGGTCTTTATAAGGCGCTCGACAAGGCCGGCATCAACTACGAGAAGACCAAAGTCGGCGACAAATATGTCTATGAGAATATGGTGCAGAACGGCCACCGCATCGGCGGCGAGCAGAGCGGCCATATTATTTTCACGAAATACGCAACTACAGGCGACGGCATTCTGACCTCCCTCAAGATGATGGAAGTCCTGCTGGCCAAGGGGAAACCCTTGAGCGAGCTTGCGGCACCGGTCGTATTCTATCCCCAGGTGCTCAAGAATGTCAGAGTCACATCCAAACCCGAAGCACAGAATGATCCCGACGTCCAGGCACAGGTAGAGAAGGTTGCTGAAGAACTGGGTGATGACGGCCGTATTCTGGTACGCGAGAGCGGCACTGAACCTGTGATCCGCGTAATGGTTGAGGCCGGATCCAATGAGCTCTGCGAAGAACTCGTTGACTCTGTGATCGATGTCATCAAGAAAAAAGGACACCTTGCCTGATCGGGCAATCCAGGATTCATCATCAGGTCGATACCTGAAGAGGGGGTGCCTTCCCGGTATATACCGGGCGGGCGCCCTTTTAACGTGATTACCGGCCTGTAGAAGTGTAGACGAGGTTTGTGCCCGGAAGGGCCCAAACCTCCGCGGATCCCATCGGAGAAACCCGTTCCGGGCTTTCTCCTCGGGTGTCTCAGCGCAGAAGCGCTTCGACATGGAGGAAAGACTGAATAAATCTTGTCGATACAAGATTTTTCAGTCTCAGAGGTTTGTGCCCGGAAGGGCCCAAACCTCCGTGGATCCCATCGGAGAAACCCGTTCCGGGCTTTCTCCTCGGGTGTCTCAGCGCAGAAGCGCTTCGACATGGAGGAAAGATTGAAAAATACGGAGGAAGGAAATACCCCGCAGATCGGAAGCCTGCTTCTTGCATGGTATGACCATAACCGCCGCAGCCTTCCCTGGCGCGATGACCCCTCTGCCTATCATGTGTGGATCTCCGAGATCATGCTGCAGCAGACCCGGGTGGAAGCTGTCAGGGGATACTATGCCCGTTTTCTCGAGCACTTTCCCGATGTCCGCTCACTGGCAGAGGCCGATGAGGACACCTGTCTCAAACTCTGGGAGGGCCTTGGCTATTACAGCCGGGCAAGGAACCTGCAGAAGGCTGCCCGTCAGATCATGTCAGAGTACAAAGGGGAGATGCCCCGGACATCCGCAGAGCTGATCAGGCTGGCCGGGATCGGACCCTACACGGCTGCCGCGATCGCTTCCATAGCTTTCGGGGAGAAAATCCCGGCAGTCGACGGAAACCTGCTCAGGGTTTTTGCCAGGCTCGCCCTCTATGAAGAGGAGATCAAAACACCTGCCGCAGCAGCTGCTGCGAAAGCGTATTTTATGGACAGGATGCCTCAGGACCGTCCCGGAGACTTCAACCAGGCCCTGATGGACCTGGGAGCCGGCATCTGTATACCAGGCAGCGCACCCCGATGCGGAGAATGTCCCCTGCAGGACTGCTGCAGGGCAGCAGCTATGGACAGGGCGGGAGAGCTGCCCGTCATGCCTGTCAAAAAGACGCGGGGGATTGAAAAGCGAACCATTCTCGTCATTCGTGACGACGACAGGATCCTACTGCGAAGACGTCCCGCCAGGGGTCTTCTGGCAGGCCTCTATGAGTTCCCCAACGAAGCGGGATGGCTCAGTGAAGACCAGGCGGTTCAGAAGGCAAGGGAATATGGCTGCGAGCCTCTGCATATCCGGGCACTGGCGGATGCAAAGCATGTTTTTACCCACAAAGAGTGGCATATGCACGGCTACGAGATCCGCATCGGCAGCTTTCCCGAAAATTCCGGCGGCGACACGGACAGGGAAACTTCTCCGGAAGAAAAAGCCGGGAAAGAAAAACCGGAAGCAAAAGCCGGGAAGGAAAACCCGAAAGCAGAAACAGTGCGGGAAACTCCCAAGGCAGAAAGTCATGCCGCCGTGCCGGGGAGATGCTTTATCACCACCATCTGCGATCTGCAGGAAAAATATGCTCTTCCCAGCGCCTATGCCCCATACTTTCACGCCCTGGATAAGGTGTGACCAGATAACGCAAAATCACATTCGGGTGTATGAAATTTTTCTGAAAATGGTATAGGATACCTGTTTTATGGTAAAATATACTATCTATCTGTAAAGCGATACAGAATGTGCAGACTGAAGGAGGCACTTTATTAATGAAACTGTTATCAATTGCTGTTCCCTGTTACAACTCGGAAGCATATATGGAAAACTGCATCAAATCTCTTCTTGTGGGAGGAGATGAGGTGGAGATCCTGATCGTGGATGATGGATCCGGGGATGGCACAGCGCAGATTGCCGACCGCCTTGAGAGAGAGCATCCCGGCATTGTCCGCGCCATTCACCAGCCCAACAAAGGCCACGGCGGAGCGGTCAATACAGGAATTGAAAATGCCACAGGTCTTTACTTCAAGGTTGTCGACAGTGACGACAAGGTCCGTGCCAGCGCTTATAAGAGTATCCTCGATGTGCTGCGCCGTTTCTCCGGTGAGGAAGAACCCCTGGATCTTCTTATCAGCAACTTTGTCTATAACAAAGAAGACCAGAACCGTCACAAGGTCATGCAGTACAGGCGCTGCCTTCCCGTTGGACGCGTTTTTTCGTGGGATGAGGCCAACCGTTTCCCGATCGGCAAGTATATTCTCATGCATTCGGTCATTTTCCGGACACAGATGCTGCGCGACAGCGGCCTGAAGCTGCCGGAGCACACCTTCTATGTCGATAATATCTATGTATTCAATCCGCTCCCCTATGTGCGGCGGATGTACTACCTGGACGTGAATTTCTACTATTATTTTATCGGCAGAGAAGATCAGTCCGTCCAGGAAGATGTAATGATCAAAAGACTGGACCAGCAGGCCCGTGTCAACCGCATCATGATCGACTACTACACGGATCCCCGCTGCATGGAGATGATCGGAGACCGGAAGACGCTGAAACAGTACATGTTCAACTACCTGGAGATCATTACCACGATCACCTCGGTGCTCGCTCTGCGCTCGGGCAAAGAGGAGCATATCAGGCTTCGTGACGAGACATGGGATTATCTTCGTGAAAAAGACGAGGCGCTTTACAAAAAGATGCGCAGGCGCATCCTTGGCAGAGCGATGAACGTCAACAGACGTTTTCCCAGGATGGCTGTGATCAGTGCCTACCACATTGCACAGCGGATCTTTAACTTCAACTAAAACGAAGACTTTTTGTCAGCAAATGTATCAATATGACATCGGGTCGGAAAACATCTTTTACAGCCGCGTTTCTCAGCGGCACTTTGTGGCCCGGATACATTTATTATTGATACGTTTATTATTGTATTGACACATTTATTATCGATATATTTATTATCGATACATTTATTATGGATACATTTATTATTCAAATGATTAAATAGGAGAATTTGAAAAAATGTGCGGTATTGTAGGATATATTGGAAGTAAACAGGCAGCCCCCATACTCCTGGACGGACTTTCGAAGCTGGAATACAGAGGCTATGATTCAGCCGGTCTGGCAGTTCGTGACGGGAATGCGGATCCTGAGATCGTAAAGGCAAAAGGGCGCCTCAAGATCCTCGCGGAAAAGACCAACAACGGCGAGTCGATGATCGGCTGCTGCGGCATCGGACACACCCGCTGGGCAACCCACGGGGAACCCTCCGAGGATAATGCGCATCCCCACTGCACGGATGACCGCTCGATCATCGGTGTCCACAACGGCATTATTGAAAACTATAAGGAACTGCGCGACAAGCTGGTCCGAAACGGCTACACCTTCCACTCCCAGACTGATACAGAAGTGGCGATCAAGACCGTTGACTATTACTTTAAAAAGTACAATATGGGACCCGTGGATGCCATCGTCCGCACCATGGTCCGCGTACGCGGCTCCTATGCACTGGCTTTCATGTTCAAGGACTATCCCGGAGAAATCTTTGTCGCCCGTAAGGACAGCCCCATGATCATCGGTGTAGGTGAGGGTGAGACCTACCTGGCTTCTGATGTACCTGCCATTCTGCGCTATACCAGAAATGTCTATTATATCGGCAACAATGAAATCGGAAGACTGGGCGCAGGTACTGCTGCTTTCTATAACCTGGATCAGGAAGAGATCACCAAGGAACTTGTCCAGATCGAGTGGGATGCGGAAGCTGCCGAGAAGGGCGGTTTTGAGCATTTCATGATGAAAGAGATCCACGAGCAGCCCAGGGCGATTCTGGATACGATCAACTCCATTGTCAAGGATGACAAGGTCAACCTCGAGGGAATCTCTCTGACAGAAGAGGACATCCGCAATATCCGCGAGATCAATATCGTCGCATGCGGCAGCGCTTATCATGTCGGCATTACCCTGCAGTACGTGATCGAAGATCTTGCCCGCATTCCTGTTCGTGTCGAGCTCGGAAGCGAATTCCGCTACCGCAACCCGATCCTGCATGAAGATTCTCTGGTTATTGTGATCAGCCAGTCCGGCGAGACGGCCGACTCCCTGGCTGCCCTTCGCGAGGCCAAAAACAAGGGTGCGCGCACTCTGGGCATCGTCAACGTAATCGGCTCCTCGATCGCCAGAGAGGCAGACGACGTGCTCTATACACTGGCAGGCCCGGAAATCGCGGTTGCGACCACCAAGGCCTATTCTACGCAGCTGATCGCAGGCTACTTCCTTGCCATCGAGTTCGGCAGAGTGAAGGGATATATCACGGAAGAACAGTACGCTGCCTATATCGAAGATATCAAGAAGATCCCGGATCAGATTTCACGTATCCTCGGTGACAAGGAGAGGATCCAGTGGTTTGCCGCCAAGTTCTCCATTGCGCACGATGTCTTCTTTATCGGACGCGGCATCGACTACGCGATCTGCCTTGAGGGCAGCCTCAAGATGAAGGAGATCAGCTACGTGCACTCCGAGGCATACGCGGCGGGCGAGCTCAAACACGGCACTATCAGCCTGATCGAGGACGGCACTCTTGTCGTGGGGTCTCTTACGCAGCCCGAGCTCTTCGAGAAGACCATCAGCAACATGGTCGAGGTCAAGAGCCGCGGCGCCTATCTCATGGGCCTGACGAATTACGGAAACTATAGTGTCGAAGACACAGCAGACTTTACAGTATACGTTCCCAGGACGGATCCGCACTTCGCTAACAGCCTTGCCATCATTCCTCTGCAGCTCATGGCATACTATATCAGCGTTGCCAAGGGCCTGGATGTTGACAAGCCCAGAAACCTGGCAAAGAGCGTGACGGTTGAATAAATGCTCCGCGAGGATGCCCGCGCGCGCGGTATGGAAGATGTTGTACTTACGGGCAGCCCGCGCGGGGCGCAAGACTCGCGAGCGAGTCTTGCATGCGTAAAATCTGCCGTCAGGGAGTTTTCGTATGTATAAAAAAGAAAAAACAGGCTGGCTGAAGCACCTGGATTTCATGGTACTGGATCTTGTGGTGTTTCAGATCTGTTATGTGGCGAGTTATTGGATCCTGCGCGGGATATCCAACCCCTACAGGATCGTACTCTACCGCTATCAGGGAATCGTATATCTGTTCTGCCAGCTGATCGTTGTGCTTTTTTCCGAGAGTTATAAAAACATACTCCGGCGAAACAGCTGGACAGAACTGATCTGCGTTTTCCGCTATATTGTCACAGTGGAACTGCTGAACCTGGTCTACCTGTTTTCGGTCCACCAGATCTATCTGATCTCACGACTGTTGACAGGCCTGACTGCGGTCCTGTTTCTGTTTGCTTCCTTCTTTGTCAGAATTGCCAACAAGAAGAGGATCCTCAAAACCCGAAGAGATAAGAAGGGGCAGAGATCTCTGATGGTCATCACCTCCAGTCATCTGATGGATGAGGTGATCAAAAACCTGTCAGACAACTCCTTTCACGATTATTTCATCTCCGGTATCATCCTGATGGATCAGGCTTCTGCCGACGAGAAGGAGCGCAACGGGATTCCGATCCTGGGAAGAGGCGAAAACATCCTCTTCTATATAGGGAGGCACTGGGTGGATGAAGTCTTCCTCTATCAGCCTGACAACCTCCCATATCCGGTCGAGATGGTGGACAACCTTCTCAACATGGGCATCACAGTACACTATTGTATCTCCGCCCTCAATGACAGCCGTATGGGGACGCAGGAAGTGGAAAAGATCGGCAATTACAAGGTACTGACCAACAGCCTGCGTATCGTATCGATCCGCGAACTGGCCTTCAAAAGGATCATGGATATCGCCGGCGGTATCGTGGGATGTATCCTGACCGGTATCGTCTTTATCTTCATTGCTCCGATCATTTACAAAGAGTCTCCGGGTCCGATCTTCTTTACACAGAAGCGTATCGGTAAAAACGGCAAGCCGTTTAATATGTATAAGTTCCGCAGCATGTATATGGATGCCGAGGAGCGCAAAAAAGCACTGATGGCCCAGAACAAGGTGCAGGACGGGATGATGTTCAAGATGGACGACGACCCCCGCATCATTGGCAGCGAAAAGAAGGACAAGAATGGAAAGCCCATAGGGATTGGCAACTTTATCCGCCGCACCTCCCTGGACGAATTCCCGCAGTTCTGGAATGTCCTCAAGGGTGAAATGAGCCTTGTCGGAACACGCCCTCCGACTCTGGATGAGTGGGAAAAATATGATCTTCACCACCGTGTGCGAATGAGTATCAAGCCGGGCATCACCGGCCTGTGGCAGATCAGCGGCAGGAGCGAGATCACTGATTTCGAGGAGGTTGTCCGTCTGGACCGCGAGTATATCCAGAACTGGAGCCCGGAACTGGATTTCCAGATCCTATTCAAGACGGTCTCAGTGGTCCTCAAGCACGAAGGCGCGGAATAGAGCGAAGAGCGAAATCGAACAATCGAACGGAACGGAAGTGCGAGAAGCAAAGCGGAATAAAAAAAGAACCTGCGGATGCAGGTTCTTTTTTATGCTGTACATGTGGCTATGTTTGCGGGCACATGCCCTGTGATGCAAGACTCACTCGAGAGTCTTGCGCGCCGCATGCGGGCTGCCCTTAAGGGCCGCATCTTCCGCACATTGCTGCGTGCTCCGGCGCTATAGCAGCAGCTGCTCTGTCAGGTAAACTGTTTTATGCCGGTCAATGGTCCAGGCCGATTCCGCCCTGAACATGATCCTCACCGAAATAGATCTTATGCCTGGGGGAGGCATTCATGGCTGCACAGGCCGCCACGGAGAGGAAGGCCTCCCTGGCAGATTCGCTTCGGCCGGTGATGGCGATGGGAATATTGGCACCGATCAGGATGCCGCAGTTGTAGGCACCGCAGCTGGTATCCAGAACCTTGACGATCAGGTTGCCGGTCATAAGATTGGTGACGACAACGCCGTCAAACTCGCCGCAGGCAGGATTGTCATAGCCTTTGAGGCGGGCCGCTTCTTTGTTGAGCATCAGATCCCAGGTGATCGGTCCCACCAGGTTGCATTCGGCGATCGGCTCATCCTGATGGTCGATGAGAATGGTCTGTGCCTCGACGGTATCCTTCATGTGGAAGGCGGGTTTTTCGATCAGAGAGAGCAGGCCGATATTCGGATTCTTGACCCCGAAGACATGCAGAGCGTCGACCATGTTTACGATGACCTTTTTGCGTTCCTCTATGGAGGGACTGACCAGCAGAGTGACATCGGAGATCGCCAGCATTTTGTGATAGGTCGGGATCTTGATCATAACGATATGTGTCAGAAGTCTGTCCGGGCGGATCAGGTGGTTGACCTTGTTGAGTACGGGCATGAGAAAATCACGGGTCTGGGTATTGCCGCGCATGAGGGCGTCGGCACTGCCGGCCCGGATCATCTCTATGGCGTACTGGACAACGTTGGTATCATTGCTGACCGGCTGGATATCGAACTTGCGGTCTGACAGGCCGAGCTTTTCCAGCGTCTGGCTGATCTTCTTGTAATTTCCGATCAGGATCGGTTCGGCGAATCCTTCCTCCTGTGCCCAGAAAGCACCCTGCAGGATATTCTCCGCATCAGCTCCTGCAATGGCAATACGCATGGGCTTTCCGGCGTTGCGTTCTTTTGCTTTGTCAACGAGAATCTGGAACTCAGGAATCAATTCCATGTTGTTTTGCATGATAGAATCTCCTTTTCTCTGATTAGAACAGTCCGCCGAACTGCAGGAACAGCGGTGCGAATACAAGTGAGACGACAGTCATGAGCTTGATCAGGATATTGATGGAAGGACCGGATGTATCCTTGAAAGGGTCGCCCACAGTGTCGCCGACGACGGTGGCATGGTGGGTCTCGCTTCCCTTGCCGCCGTTGTGGCCTTCCTCCACGTACTTTTTGGCGTTATCCCAGGCGCCGCCGGAGTTGGACATGAAGATGGCCAGCATGACACCGGTGACGAGCGCGCCTGCGAGAAGACCGCCCAGGGCTGAGGGTCCCAGGACGATGCCGACCAGCAAGGGGCAGACAACTGCCATGACGCCGGGAACAAGCATCTCGTGCAGGGCTGCCTGTGTGGAAATGGCTACACAGGTAGTATAATCCGGTTTACCGGTTCCTTCAAGGATTCCCGGAATGGAGCGGAACTGGCGGCGGACTTCTTCGATCATCTTGTAGGCTGCCTTGGACACAGAGTCCATAGTCAGGGCAGAGAAGAGAAAAGGGAGCATACCGCCAAGGAAGAGCCCGACAATGACTTTGTAGTCAAGCAGGTTGATACCTTGCTCAAAGAGCCTGACTGCCTGGGCGTAGGAGACGAACAGGGCCAGGGCAGTGAGAGCTGCGGAACCGATGGCAAAGCCTTTTCCCATAGCAGCGGTGGTGTTTCCGACAGCATCCAGACGATCCGTGATCTTGCGGACGCGGGAGGGAAGATGGGACATCTCCGCGATACCGCCGGCGTTGTCCGCGATGGGACCGTAGGCGTCGACCGCAACGGTAATGCCTGTTGTAGAGAGCATGCCGACGGCTGCAAGCGCGATGCCGTAGAGGCCGCAGGAGAGGTAGGCGCCGATAATGCCGACACAGATCAGAATGATCGGAACTGCAGTGGACTGCATGCCTACCGCGATACCGCTGATGACGGTGGTCGCGGGACCTGTTTCGGACTGCTGTGCGATCTTTCTGACGAAGCGATAGTCACCGGAGGTATAGATCTCGGTAACAACGCCGATGATCAGGCCGACGACGAGTCCGAAAATGATGGAAAAAGCTTCGCGGAGGGAGTGGAAGAAATACCAGCTCATTGCAAGAGAGCCGATGATCACGATGATGGCGGAGGAATAGCTGCCTGCCTTCAGAGCTTTGTGCGGGTTGGAATTCTCATCGCCCTTGACGAAGAAGCATCCCAGAATGGAGGCCGCAATGCCCAGTGACGCTATAAGAAGCGGGAAAATAGCTCCGCTGACTTCATGGTAGACGACACCGAGAGTGATGGCCGATACGATGGAACCCACGTAGGATTCAAAGAGGTCCGCGCCCATTCCGGCGACATCGCCGACGTTGTCACCGACGTTGTCGGCGATAACAGCGGGGTTGCGGGGATCATCCTCGGGGATACCTGCCTCGACTTTACCGACAAGGTCAGCGCCGACGTCTGCAGCCTTGGTGTAGATGCCGCCGCCGACTCGCGCGAACAGTGCGATTGAGGAAGCCCCCAGGGAGAATCCGGAGAGAATATCGGGGTTGCCGGTGACAAAATAGATCAGACCAGATCCGACCAGTCCGAAACCGACAACACTCATGCCCATGACTGCTCCGCCGGAGAAAGCTACAGACAAAGCGGCATTCATCCCTTTGTCTTTTGCGGCTGCCGCTGTGCGGACATTCGCCCTTGTCGCCACATTCATTCCGATGAAACCGGCAGCTGTGGAGAAGACCGCGCCCACCAGGAAGCTGTAGGCTGTCAGCCAGCTGATTCCAAGACCGATCAGTATAAAAAGAATAGCTACAAAGAAAACAAGAATCCTGTATTCAGCCATCAGGAACGCTCGCGCTCCTTCATGAATGAATGCTGCAATCTCCTTCATGCGGTCGGTGCCTGCGTCCTGGCGATTGACCTTACCGATTAGGTAGAATGCGAACAAAAGTGCCAGCACTCCGAAAACGGGTGCGATCATTGTTAAAGCCCCCAAAACATTACCTTCCTTTCTTTTTCTGTGGCGTGTGCCGGTAATCATCGGACACACTTGCGCACCGCAGGGGTCTGCTTCGTCCCACCCATTAGACGATAATAAACCCCGAAGATGCATCGATCTGCAATACAGGCTGCACATGGGAATCCGGATTTCTTTTTACCCCACCCATCAGGTAAAGAGGAAATCCTTTCCCTGCAGTTACAGCTGCGTTTTTACTATGCCGGTGCGCGTGTGTTTGCCCCGCGCAGACATAATAAATACGTAAAAAGGCTTTCGGAATCCGTTTATACAAGTAAGTTCCCGAGAGCCTTTACAATATTTTAACATGTAAAGCAGGAACAATTCTGTACTTTTTTAAATCCTATGCTATAATGTGACGGAAATGTCTGCTTGATATCATTCTTAAACTCGGACAGACTTGTCCGGTTTTCAGGAATTGTTTAATGCAGCACGAAAGAAATCAACATATAGTCTGTGACCCTGGAGCATCACAGATTATTCCGCACACAGAGCTCCGGAAAGAGAGAAAAGAATGAGCGGTGTAAGACGCGTATACGTCGAGAAGAAAGAGCCATTTGCCGTCGCGGCAAGGCAGCTGAAGGAGGACATTGAAGGCTTTTTAGGAATTGAGAAAATCAGGGGCGTCCGTATCCTGATCCGGTACGATGTCGAGAATATCTCGGATGAGACTTTTGAAAAGGGATGCAGAACTGTTTTTTCCGAGCCGCCCGTAGACGATTTATATAAGGAGACCATCGAGATCCCCGAGGGGACCAGTGTATTCTCCGTGGAAGCCCTGCCCGGTCAGTTTGACCAGCGCGCGGACAGTGCCGAGCAGTGTCTGCAGTTTCTCAACGCAGAGGAAAAGCCCGTGGTGCGCACGGCTGTCACCTATCTGCTGGCAGGAGATCTGACAAAGGAAGATGTGGACCGGATCAAGGCCTACTGCATCAATCCGGTGGATTCCCGTGAAACAGGTATGGACAAGCCGGAGACTCTGCGGACCGAATATCCCGAGCCTGACAACGTACAGATTTTTGACGGCTTTACGGATATGGATGCCGCTTCCCTCAAAAAACTGTATTCCTCCCTGGGTCTTGCCATGACCTGGGCGGATTTTCAGTTTATCCAGACCTATTTTCGTGATACAGAGCACCGTGATCCCACCATCACCGAGATCCGTGTGCTGGACACTTACTGGTCCGATCACTGCCGTCACACCACCTTCTCTACGGAACTCAAAAACATCGAGTTCGAGGACGGCTTCTACCGCACCCCCATCGAGACCACATGGCAGAGCTATTCCGATACCCGCGCAGAGCTGTATGCGGGACGCACCGATAAGCCTGTCTGCCTGATGGATCTGGCCATCATGGGCATGAAGAAGCTCAAGGCCGACGGAAAGCTGACCGACATGGAAGAGTCCGACGAAAACAATGCCTGCTCAATCGTAGTTCCGATCGAAGTAGATTACGGAAATGGCCCCGAGACAGAAGAGTGGCTTGTTTTCTTCAAGAATGAGACCCACAACCATCCCACAGAGATCGAGCCTTTCGGCGGCGCTGCCACCTGCCTGGGCGGCGCGATCCGCGATCCCCTGTCCGGACGAGGCTATGTATATCAGGCTATGCGTGTGACCGGCGCATCGGATCCCACCGTTCCCGTTGCCCAGACCATCCGCGGCAAGCTGCCGCAGAAAAAACTGGTGATCGGGGCGGCTGACGGTTATTCCAGCTACGGCAACCAGATCGGTCTTGCCACCGGCCATGTTTCCGAGATCTATCATCCCGGTTACCTTGCAAAGCGCATGGAGATCGGAGCAGTCATGGGCGCGGCGGCAAGAGCGAACGTCCAGCGTCTCAACTCCGATCCGGGCGATGTCATCATCCTGCTCGGCGGACGTACCGGACGTGACGGCATCGGCGGAGCGACCGGCTCCTCCAAAGCCCACACGCTTGAGTCCCTGACCACCTGCGGCGCGGAAGTCCAGAAGGGCAATGCCCCTACAGAACGAAAGCTTCAGCGTCTGTTCCGCCGTCCTGAGGTTTCCAGCCTCATCAAAAAGTGCAATGACTTCGGTGCGGGCGGTGTTTCCGTCGCTATCGGCGAACTTGCTGACGGCCTGGAGGTCAATCTCGACACGGCCTGGAGGTCAATCTCGACCTGGTACCCAAGAAATATGAGGGCCTGGACGGCACAGAACTTGCCATCTCCGAATCCCAGGAGCGTATGGCTGTTGTGGTTGCGCCCGAAGATCAGGCGGAATTTTTGAAATATGCCGCGGAAGAGAACCTGGAGGCGACCCCTCTGGCCCGCGTTACCGAAGAACCCAGGCTTGTCCTCAAATGGAGAGGCAAGGCGATCGTCGACATCGCCCGTTCTTTCCTTGATACCAACGGCGCGCATCAGGAGACAGACGTCAAGGTCCTGATGCCATCCGAAAAGGACAATTACTTTAAAAAGATCGCTTCCGGCAAAGTCGCCAAAGAACTGGCAGCCGAGAACCCCTCCTTTGCAGATACTGTAAAGGCTTCGGTTTCCGACCTCAATGTCTGCTCCCAGAAGGGCCTGGTCGAGATGTTTGATGCCAGTATCGGCGCAGCGACAGTCACCATGCCCTATGGCGGCCGCTATCAGCTGACCCCCACCCAGGCAATGACTGCACGTCTCCCGGTCCTTGGCGGCACAACAGATACTGTCTCCATGATGAGTTACGGATTTGATCCCTATCTGTCTTCCTGGAGCCCTTACCACGGTGCGATTTATGCGGTGACCGAATCTATGTCCAGGATCGTCGCAGAAGGCGGTGATTACAGAAAACTCCACTTTACCTTCCAGGAGTATTTCGGCCGCATGTCCCAGGAACCCGCCAGATGGAGCCAGCCCCTGTCTGCCCTGCTGGGCGCCTATGACGCGCAGATCGGCTATGGCCTTGCCAGTATCGGCGGCAAGGACTCCATGTCCGGAACCTTCCGCGAGGAAGGCCTCGATATCGATGTTCCGCCTACGCTTGTTTCTTTCGCGGTCGATGTCGCAAAGGCACAGGAGATCGTCACTCCCGAGCTCAAGAGAGAGGGAGATGTCCTTGTCCAGTTCCGGATCGAAAAAGATGAATTTGACATTCCTGTTTACGACGATGTCATGCACATGTATGATCTTGTCACTTCGCTGATGCGCGAAGGAAAGATCTGCGCCGCTTATGCACTTGACTGCTACGGCATTCTGCCCGCTGCTGCCAAGATGGCTTTCGGCAACGGTTTCGGAATCTCCTTCGTCGAGAAGCTCCGCCTGAAAGACCTGTACAGAAATGCCATGGGCGACCTGCTTGTTGAAATGTCTCCCGATGACCTCAAAGCTGTTTCCGATGCGGAAGGCTTCGACATGCGCATTATTGGTACTGTGACCGGAAAGGATAAGGCTGTCTTCTCCTTCCAGGATGAGGAAATCGCTCTGGACGAGATTCTGGCAGCCTGGAAGCGTCCGCTGGAGAAGGTCTTCCCTACAAAGGCAGAAAAAGACACGACTCCTGTGGAGACACCCATCTATACCGGCGGACAGATCGCTGTCTGCACGCACAAAATCGGTCAGCCCACAGTTTTCATTCCGGTCTTCCCGGGCACCAACTGCGAGTATGACACTGCTGCGGCCTTCACTGCAGCAGGGGCGAAGACCATCACCCGTGTCTTCACCAATCTGACACCTGAAAATATCCGCGATTCCGCCAGGGCTTTTGCCGATGCTATCGCACAGGCACAGATCATCATGTTCCCCGGCGGATTCTCCGCAGGCGACGAGCCCGACGGCAGCGCAAAGTTCTTTGCAACCGCATTCCGCAATGCAGTTATCGAAGAGGCTGTCACAGACCTTCTGGACAAGCGCGACGGACTTGCCCTGGGCATCTGCAACGGCTTCCAGGCTCTGATCAAGCTGGGCCTTGTCCCTCACGGCAGGATCACCGGCCAGGATGAAAAGTCTCCGACCCTGACCTATAACACCATCGGCCGCCACATTTCCAAAATGGCCTATACAAAGGTGACTTCCAACAAGAGCCCCTGGCTGGCACTTGCCGAGCCCGGCGGCGTCTACGTCAATCCCGCTTCCCACGGCGAGGGACGTTTTGTTGCCCCTGCCGAGTGGATCAAAAAGCTGGAGGAGAACGGTCAGATCGCGACCCGCTACTGCGATCCCGACGGCAACGTCTCTATGGATGAAGAGTGGAACATCAACGGCTCTTATGCATCCATCGAGGGTATTACTTCCCCCGACGGCCGTGTCTTCGGCAAGATGGTCCACTGCGAGCGCAGCGGCCGCTTCATCAACCTCAATATCGAAGGCGACCAGAATATGCGTCTCTTCGAGGCCGGCGTGAAGTACTTCAGCTGAT
>ONXK01000002.1 GCA_900321785.1 uncultured Lachnospiraceae bacterium
GACAAACGCAACCCTCTTAACACCACCACCTACGGCACCGGCGAGCTGGTAAATTCCATGCTCGACGCAGGATTTACAGATATTTCCATCGCCATCGGCGGTTCGGCAACCAATGACGGCGGCATGGGCTTTGCCAGCGCCCTGGGCATCAAATTCTTTGATGCAGACGGCAATATCCTGACCGGCATGGGCAGTGATCTGGAGAAGGTCGTGCGAATCGATGCTTCCGGCCTCAATCCCAAGGCCAAGGCAGCAAAGTTCCATGTCATGTGCGATGTTACAAATCCTCTCTGCGGCAAAGACGGTGCAACCTATACTTTCGGCGCGCAGAAGGGCGGCACCCCGGAGATCCTGGACCGCCTGGAGGCCGGCATGTGCAATTACCGCGACGTCATCATCAAGACCTTCGGCGTCAATCCCGATGAGAAGGCCGGCACCGGCGCAGCCGGCGGTCTGGGCGCAGCGCTCTATGTATACCTGAATGCCGAGATGAAATCCGGTATCGACACAGTTCTCGACCTCATCAATTTTGATGATATCATCGACGGCGCAGACCTTGTCGTCACAGGCGAGGGACGCACAGACTGGCAGAGCTGCTTCGGCAAAGTCATGCAGGGTGTTGGCGACCGCTGCAAGGCCAAAAACATTCCTGTCGCCGCTCTCTGCGGCGGACTGGGACGGGGCTATGACGGAATCTATGACCACGGTGTCGATTCCATCATGACCACTGTCGACGGCCCCATGCCTCTTGAAGAAGCCCTGGACAAGGCAGAGGAACTCTACTACATGGGAGCCATCCGCATGTTCCGCTTCATCCGCGCCGGCATGAAGATGAGATAATGCTGACAGGCATGCAGGCCGGTCGAAGCATTTAAGCCCGACATAGCATTCAAAAAAGACTGCAGTGCGTTCACGCACCGCAGTCTTTTTATTTTACAGAAACCGTCTCCGGATGTGTTCCGGCACAGGCGGGGCGGGGTTCCTTCCGAATCAGATATCAGGTCCTTGCAGCACCGCTGTCAATGGCTGCCCTTTCGATTCCGTATCACCAAAGGCTGACAAAGGCTTTCCTGACACTATCCCAGCTGGCGCTGCCATTTACATAGTCTTCTATGGCATGGTCTATCGCATCGACCCAGGCGGTATAGTCACCGTATTTATAGTACTGAAGGACCGTCTCCTTTCCGGCCGCTTTCTCCTCCTGAAGGGTGTCCAGATAAAGGTTATCAGGGGCGTTCGCCTTTTGATAAGGAACCGAAAAACCCATGTCCCGCGTCATGATGGAGAGAGCTTTTTCCGAGGTCGTAAGCCACTGCAGGAATTGAAGTGCTGCTTCCTGATCGTCTGCGGATGCGCTTTTATTCACGCACCAGAAGTAGCTGCAGGTCTGGTTGATGCCCTGGGCAGATTCTCCCGGGATTCCCATGTACATGGGAATCACTGCTGCATTTCCGTCGAGGATTCCTCTCAGATCGTCATAATCCCAGGAGCCGTCCTGGTGAAAGACCGCCTTCTCATCCAGAAACTCCTGCTGCGACTCTGCCAGAGCATGACCGGAGAGCTTCTGCCCCGATATGGTGCAATTGTTGATATAGAGGTCGACAAACGCTTTAAATTGATCCATATAGGTGCTCTGAAGCGCTGTTCCGACATTGAAATCATGATCTTTCAGTTCATAGTAAAGTGGAACTGCGGGCGCATGTTCGGAAAAACGATAGGAACCGGAAACGCCGCTGCCGATGGAGGGTGCCGTAAAGGCAGCAAATCCGAGTTCTGCTTTTCGGGAACTTATATCTTCGGCAATCCTTTTCAGGTCATCAAAGGAAGTCAGGTCAGAAAGCGTATAGCCGGCCTTTTCCAGAAGCCGGGTATTGACCGTGAGACCGTAGGCTTCGACCAGACAGGGAAGTCCATATATTTTCCCGTCGGACCCCTTCAGGGCAGGCGTGCTGCCGTCCAGTTCCTGCACTGCGGCAGTGTCCGACAGATCCAGGCAGGATGCGCCGTACTGCTCAAAATCTTTGGCTCCGCTGAGCATAAACAGGGTGGGAGCATCTGTGCCATTGTCCAGATTTTCTTCCAGCTTCGAGTTATAGTTTCCCTTTCCTGCAATCATGGCGGTAACTTCGATACCGCTCTCTTTGCTGAAGCTGTCGATCAGACGCTGAAACAGGCTGCTCTCATATTTTTTACAAAAAATGCGGATCCTTCCATCCGTATTGTAAGCAATCGAAGGAGAGACCTGCTCCTCAGCCGTCTGTTCCGTCTCTGTCTGCTCTTTGACTTCCTGCTCTGCCGATTCTTGTCCTGTTTCCTTCTGCTCTGATATCTCCCGTCCGTTTTCGGCCTGTTCTGTCCCGGCCTGTTCTGTCCCAGTCTGTTCTGTCCCGGTCTGTTCTGTCCCGGTCTCTCCTGTCGACTCCGGGTTTGTTTCAAACTGCGCAGCCTTGTTCTCTACAGCAACAGTCTGCGAATCTGTTGAAGAACCTTTCTTGCCGGAAGACCGGCCCGCCAGAAAAGCCCCGGCCACGGCAACGAGCACCACCAGAACTGCCGCCACAGCGGGAAGAGCCCATCCCGCCAGCTTTCCGGGAGCATTTCCCTGGACTTTCCCGAAGGCATTTCCGCGGGCTTTCCCGGGAGCATTTCCGCGGGCTTTCCCGGAAGCCGGAGTCACAGGAGTCACAAAAGGCTTCTCTCTCGCTCCGGGATCGACGCACCTCTGTAGATCCAGCCGGAAGGAATCCGCCGTCTGATAACGCTTTTCGGGGTCCGGATCGCATGCCCGGCAGATCACGGCGGCCAGCCCCGGGTCCGCCATAGAGGGCGGGGGAAGCTTTTCTCCCCGGAGCCTGCGCATATTTGCACTGTTCAGAGCAGCCCTGTTCCACCCCGAACCGGTGCTGTCCCTTATCTCATCCTCCGGATAGAGAGGCGGAACACTCCGATTCATCAGCATATAGAGAACGATGCCAAGAGAATAAATATCAACCGTATTGTTATACTCTCTACCCTGATAGACTTCGGGCGCCATATACTGCATGGTCCCGACACCGCTCATGGCCATTCGCTCGTGGATGGAATCCATCTTTCTGGAAATGCCGAAGTCTCCGAGTTTGAAGCCCGCAAGGTCGCTGTAAAACAGATTTCCCGGCTTGATATCCCTGTGCAGGATATTGCTTCTCTCACATATGCTCAAGGCGCTGCAGATCTGGGTCCCGAGCCGGATCACATCCTCTTTTGAGACATATCCGGTCCTGCTGAAATAATGATCGAGACTTTCCAGCTCTTCCATTCGGATCAGAATGGTCCGGATCCCGTTGCCGCGCAAAACCGCGTAATCTTCGATTGCGACAATTCCCGGAACTCCCTTAAGCTGGATCATCAGGTTGATTTCTTCGCTCACATTGCGGACAAAGTCCTCCAGTGTCGCCGTCCCCGCCCCGGACATGCTGAGCGGACGATAGGGCGACCCGTAAATATATTCCGTCCTAAAATCCGCAGTGTTCGCAGTGTTGTCGGGGCTTGTCTCATCCGCCCGCATTTGCAGGACCTTGAGGGCGCACTGATAATTACTGCCCAGATCGTTCCGCACGATCTCATAGACAGCACCATATGTTCCCTTTCCCAGACGCTTAGTCACCTTCCACTCCGGCCAGACCGAAGTAAGGAGTTCTTGAATATACTCTAATTCGTTAAACATTTTTTCATTACGCATTTCTAGACTTCCCGGATACAGGGATAATATTTCTCAACAAATCAAAGACTTCGTTAGTTTCTCCTGATATTCTCGTATTTCTTCAGAAGAAATCTTCACTTCTTCAGCCTTCTCCCCACATTGAGGGCAATATTTTTCCTTATCTTTCATGACACAGGTAATCTAAACATATCCACCTTCATATTGGTGAATTTAGTAATCTTTTTCTTGTTCATTGCCACATCTGCAGATTCTTGCTCATCAAATACAGGGGTCACAAAACAAACACCCATTTTAGAGTCGAAAAACGCACATAGACCGTGCAAGCATATACCACTCTTGCCTGTTGTCCATGTGCGTCGTTCGACCTTCATGCGGCATTGGGCAGTGCTTCCTCTTCCTCTGCGCCGGGAAGCTCTGTCTTTTGCACTTCTTCGCCATAGATAGTCTTCCAGTCATTTTTCATGGAGAAAGGAGTCCATCCCTCTTTCTCCACTGTGTCATAGAAATCGGCAGCCTTCTCATCGCTGCCGTATTCCCGCTCTGTATCGTCGCAGACCACGAAGAAACCCATGCCGGTATGATCCGGATTGCCCTCTGCATAATTGAGCATGGAAAAATCACCTGAGCTGTTGCCGAATGCCAGGACCGGGCGCTTACCAATCTCGCGGGCAATGGCTGCAGGCTTGCCCGACTTACCGCACTCCACTTCGTCAAGCGGCGCGCCGAGCAGGATTTTCTCATCGCTGCCCATGTTATAGTCGTCCGCAGCTTCTTCGCCCTTGCCAGAGGCCGCATAAGGCACATCGGTCGCAATCACATGATCATAAGGGATGTTATATCGCTCCACCAGGGCCCGCACGACCTCGCGTTCGCAAGCCGAGACCATCCAGACTTCAAAATCGTTTGCCTGCAGATATTCGATCACCTCGATCATAGGCTTGTAGAAAGACTGCCCGTAAGTCATGCCTTCAAATCCCACCACATCTGTATGATCGGCAAAATCGACCACGTAGTCCCGGAACTCCTCGGGTGTCATGCCGGCAAAAGCAGTGGCGACAAGGTCATTTTTGTTGAGCCCCTCGGGATCAAAAGTCTTGCCCTCAGAATAGGCAACATCGCGCACCTGCTGCATGACACTGCGCTCCTCTTCCGTCGCCTTGAAGTTGGGATCATCCAGCACGCGATACATAGTCAGGCAGTAGTCGATATAGACAGGTGCCTTCTCGCTGAGGATGGTACCGTCCATATCAAAGGTAGCGATACGATCCGCGGGTTCCAGATATTCAGGGCTTTTTTCATCTGTCACGCCGGCAACAAAATCCACCAGTTCGGCCAATGACTGGCTGTCCGGATTCCAGGAAGGGAAAGTCACGGCATAATCGATATTTTTGCCGGTAGCAGCTACCTGCTGTTCGCCTTCTGTAGTACCGGATTGCGATGCAGCTGTCTGTGCTGTGGATCCCGCTGCAACGGCCTCCTGCTGTGCAGACGCAGAAACCTCTGCTTCCTGATTGTCCGTCTGTTCCTCCTGTTTGGCAGCCTGTTCCTCCCGTTTTGTGCTGCTTCCTCTGCTCCCAATCAGCAGAAATGCCACGATCGCAGCCACTGCGACACCGGCCAGAAAGGCAATCAGTAAAGGCATTCTGTTTTTTCTGTTTTCGCTCATTATGTTTTCTCTCTTTTCGATATGTCGAAGCGCCGCAAACCTCTGAGAGTGAAAAAAGCGCTATCGCGCGTTTTTTCCACTCTTTCTAATTCAAGACTCGCTCGCGAGTCTTGAATTGCAGGGTTGCTGTTTCCCTTCCGGATCAGATATCAGATCCTTGCAACACCGCTGTCAATGGCTGCCTGGGCGACTGCCCTGGCGACTGCGGGGCCGACCTTGGGATCAAAAGCATAAGGGATGATGTAGTCTGCGCTGAGCTCGTCATCAGAAATCAGATTTGCCAGAGCCATGGCTGCCGCCATCTTCATCTCCTCGTTGATATCGCTGGCGCGCACATCAAAAGCGCCGCGGAAGATGCCGGGGAAAGCCAGAACATTGTTGATCTGGTTGGGGAAATCGCTTCTGCCGGTAGAAATGACGGCTGCGCCGCCTGCCTTAGCATCTTCGGGGAAGATTTCGGGCGTGGGGTTGGCACAGGCAAAGACGATGGCGTCCTTGTTCATGGTCTTTACCATCTCAGTCGTAACAGTGCCGGGTGCGGAAACGCCGATGAAGACATCTGCGCCGACCAGCATGTCGGCAAGAGATCCGGCTTTCTTTTCAAGGTTCGTGACCAGAGCCATCTCTTCCTTGATCCAGTTGAGTCCGTCACGGCCCTCATAGATCGCGCCCTTGCGGTCACACATGGTAACATTCTTAAAGCCCGCGGAGAGGAGGAGCTTGACGATGGCGATGGCTGCCGCGCCTGCGCCGGAGGTAACGACCTTGACGTCCTCTTTTTTCTTGCCGACGACCTTCAGAGCATTGGTCAGACCCGCCAGGGTAATAACTGCCGTGCCGTGCTGATCGTCATGAAAGATCGGAATGTCCGTGCACTCTTTGAGCTTTCTTTCGATTTCAAAGCAGCGGGGAGCCGCGATGTCCTCCAGATTAATGCCGCCAAAGGATCCGGAGATCAGGGATACTGTGCGGACGAACTCATCCACATCCTTGGTCTTGACACAGAGCGGGAAAGCATCCACATCACCGAAAGATTTGAAAAGGACGCACTTGCCCTCCATGACAGGCATGCCGGCTTCCGGACCGATATCGCCCAGTCCCAGAACAGCCGAACCATCTGTAATGACTGCGCACATGTTGTGCCTTCTGGTCAGATCATAGGACTTGTTTACATCCTTCTGGATCTCCAGGCAGGGCTGGGCCACGCCGGGTGTATATGCCAGCGACAGGTCTTCCTTGTCCTTGACCGGAACGCGGGAGATCACTTCAATCTTGCCCTTCCATTCGCCATGCAGTCTCAAAGATTCTTCTGCGTAATTCATCGTTTTTCCTCCTCGTTTGCCGTTACTTGTTTGTTCTCTTATGCAGTTTTACATACTTATGATAAAAAAGCAATCTTTCGCTCAAAAAAAGGGAGTATCATTGTTTGTGTCGTTACAGTTCACGTCCCCCTGAAACTCTCTCATATCGCATATCCTTTCTGAACGACATTTTCAAACAATTAAATAGGAGCAGGCCTCTCTGACGGCTATCCCCCTCAAAAGTTGTCTTTCACGGTTCCGATTCCAAAACCGCATCTAACGATTCCGGGGGCAGGTTCGTAAAACCTTTCTCCTGTAAAATCAGATTAATTTATATAAAATTAGACCAATTTATATTAGAATATAAAAGATCTCATACTTTAAAGAAGATGAGCGGTTTTTTTGAATCCGCAATCAATGTAAAAAAGTATAGAGATGCAGACTCGTTTATCCGGAACAAAAGAAGGGCTGTCATGAACTATCAAATCGGTGATACGGTTTTTAACGACTGGGAAATCGTCAGATATATTGGAAGAGGCGCGAGCGGTGTCGTTTATGAAATACAAAAGAGGGAGCAGGGTATCCTGCACACCTCTGCACTGAAAGTGCTTCAGATTCCTTCAAATGAGTTTGTCCTGGACGAACTGATTAAAGACGGAATGGATGAAAAATCTGTAACCGATTACATCCAGAGTATAGTCTCCGAACTGGAAGACGAAGTCCGCATCATGGTGTCCCTGAAAGGTTTTCCCTATATCGTAAACTGTGAGGATTCCAGTCTGATCAAACACCCCGGCATAGCGCAGTGGGATGTTCTGATCAAGATGGAACTGCTGACATCTTTCGAGGAGTATCGACAGGGCAGAGATATCACTGAGAAAGATATTCATACAATGGCTCTGCACCTGACCAGGGCATTAAAGCTTTTTGAACAGCAAAAAATAATCCATCGCGATATAAAGCCGGAGAATATCTTTGTCAACGAATACGGGATTTATAAAATCGGCGATTTCGGTATCGCGAGAGTATATGAGAATAACTCCGGCACCCTTTCCGTAAAGGGAACAGAATATTACATGGCACCGGAAGTCTTTTTCCATCAGGACTATGATCATACCGTCGATATCTATTCTCTGGGGCTTGTCCTTTACAAAGCTCTGAATCAGAACAGGCTTCCTTTTTACCCCCTGGACCGCGCCTACACAGCCAGAGATCGTCAGCGGGCAATGACAGACCGTATTTCAGGAAAAAGAGACATGCCGCTTCCGGCAATGGCATCTCCTGCCTTCGGTCAGATCATTTTAAAAATGTGCGCCTACAACCCGGAAGACAGATATCAAAGTGCGGATACTCTTCTGACAGAGCTGAATCAAATTCAGCCTTCAGGAAATATCGTGTTGCCAAAGAGCGTCTCCGACTCCGCATCCGCAATGCAGGCAGATGCGGCACCCAAAAAAGATCTGACCATAAATATGTTTTCCGGAGCGAGGAAACAATCCGAATCGGGGGAACAACAAATAAATATTCCGGAGGAGACTCTGACAAGAAAAATCATCAGAACAGTTGAAACAGAAAGGCCGGAAACTACTGCCTCCCGTGACGATCACGCGGCTGAAAAAAATACCGGGTTTAAAGGTCTCGCCGAAAAAGAGCTTGCAGGACATTCCGAATCAATTCAGGCTATTGACAAGGTATCTGCTGTAACGGATCAAAACCGCTCGGATTCGATAAATACGAATAAGAATAAAAAGTACCTGTCGGCCCTGATAGCTGGTGCAGTTGTCCTGGCGGTTATCCTCTTCATGCTTACTGTAAATTGGAAAAAGAACGCCTCTGCAGGAACCAATGAAGCGGATGCAGGAAGTGCAATAAACAACGAGGAAACTTCCGTCAATAAAGAAGAAAACGGCACCCCTGATTCCGGCTCTGCCACATCGGAAGAAGCCGCTCCTGATTCCGACTCTGCATATGCAGTCATAGACATACCCGATCCTGTCTTAAAGCAGGCGCTTATGGACACACTCGGCATTGTCAATCAGGAAATCACACAGAAGGATGCCCTGGCGCTGACGGAGTTTGAATACGATGGATATGACAAAGATCAGATCAAAGATCTCACCGGTCTTTCGGAGTTTAAAAATCTGGAAACATTGAGTCTGTGTATGAATGCAATCAGCGACATTCATGCGCTGTCAGAACTATCAAATCTGACTTTCCTGGACCTCACTTTTAATAAGATCAGTGATATCAGTGCTCTCTCCGGTCTGACAAATCTGTCCGAGCTCGATCTGATCAGCTGTGAGATCAGCGACATCAGCGCTCTGTCGAATCTGACTGCACTGACACACCTTGACCTGCAGGACAACAAAATCAGTGATATCAGTGTTCTGTCCGATCTTACGGAACTGACCTACCTGGATTTGGGCCTCAACGAAATCAGTGATATCAGCGTTCTGTCGAAATTAAATAAACTGACTAACCTGCAACTGGCCGGCAATAACCTTAGCGACCACAGCCCGCTGTCAGGTCTGACGAATCTTACTTTTTTGGGCCTGGTTAGCAATGAATTGAGCGACCTCAGTGTATTGTCCGGCCTGACGAATCTGGAAGATTTAAATTTGCGTCATAATGAAATCGGCGATTTAGATGACCTGCGTCCCCTGAAGCCTCTTACAAAATTGAAGAGTTTGTATCTGGATCAGAATTATATACTCAAACAAGTATCTTGCGACGAAATCAGGGAATATCTATCCGGAGCACCAGAACTGAAAGTACAGCCTTAATCTATACATCCTGCATCCGCATCGCCTCGAAAACGATAGGGCATATTTCCAAATGCCCTTTCTGATCTCGTCCTCGACAATCGCAAATGCTCCATAGCCGGTACATGGCTGAAAAAAGGCTGCCGAACCAAAATGGTTCGGCAGCCTTTGACTGTCATAGAATACGGTTACAAGAACTGAATCCGTTCTGCAAACCGGTCATTATATTGTACGCAATTCGCCATGCCGGCAGGCTCACAGCTTTTGGCTGTTCACTGTCGCGCAGCTTACAGCTGAGGTCCGGCGGGAACGAGAGCCTTACCAGCTTCGTTGTAGGTGTACTTGACGAAGTTCTTGATGAAGCGGTTTGCAAGGTCCTCTGCCTTTGCGTTCCACTCTGCAGCGTCTGCATAGGTGTCGCGAGGGTCAAGGATTGCGGGATCTACGCCGGGAAGCTCAGTGGGAACTTCGAAGTTGAAGATCGGGATGCGCTTTGTGGGAGCCTCGAGGACGTCGCCGTTCAGGATCGCGTCGATGATGCCGCGGGTATCCTTGATGGAGATACGCTTGCCGGTGCCGTTCCAGCCAGTGTTGACAAGGTATGCCTTGGCGCCGCTCTTCTCCATTCTCTTAACCAGCTCTTCTGCATACTTTGTGGGATGCAGCTCCAGGAATGCCTGGCCGAAGCAAGCGGAGAATGTAGGTGTGGGCTCAGTGATGCCGCGCTCTGTGCCTGCGAGTTTTGCTGTGAATCCGGACAGGAAGTAGTACTTGGTCTGCTCGGGAGTCAGGATGGAAACGGGAGGCAGTACGCCGAAAGCGTCAGCGGACAGGAAGATTACATTGTCAGCTGCAGGGCCTGCGGAAACGGGATTGACATTGAGAACGATGTTCTGAATGTGGTTGATCGGATAGGAGACACGGGTGTTCTCTGTGACACTCTTGTCTGCGAAGTCGATCTTGCCGTTCTCGTCGACAGTAACGTTCTCAAGCAGAGCGTTGCGCTTGATGGCGTTGTAGATGTCGGGCTCGGACTCTTTGTCCAGGTTGATAACCTTAGCGTAGCAGCCGCCCTCGAAGTTGAAGACACCGTTGTCGTCCCAGCCGTGCTCGTCGTCGCCGATCAGCAGACGCTTGGGATCTGTGGAAAGGGTGGTCTTGCCGGTGCCGGAAAGGCCGAAGAAGATGGCTGTGTTCTTACCCTGCATATCTGTGTTTGCGGAGCAGTGCATGGAAGCAATGCCCTTCAGAGGCAGGTAGTAGTTCATCATGGAGAACATACCCTTCTTCATCTCACCGCCGTACCATGTGTTGATGATGACGGACTCGCGGTCTGTGATGTTGAAGAGAACAGCGGTCTCGGAGTTGAGGCCCAGCTCTTTGTAGTTCTCAACTTTTGCCTTGGAGGCATTGTAGACTACGAAATCAGGCTCGAAGTTCTCAAGCTCTTCCTCTGTAGGCTGAATGAACATGTTCTTGATAAAGTGTGCCTGCCATGCAACCTCGACGATGAAGCGGACTGCCATGCGGGTGTCCTTGTTGGCGCCGCAGAAAGCGTCAGCGACGTAAAGCTTCTTGCCGGAGAGCTCTTTCATAGCGATCTCTTTGCAGGCTTTCCATGTATCCTGGGATGCGACATGGTTGTCGTTGGGATACTCGGGAGTTGTCCACCATACGGTGTCCTTGGAATTCTCGTCCATGACGATGAATTTGTCTTTAGGGGAACGGCCGGTGTAGATGCCGGTCATGACGTTGACTGCGCCAAGCTCAGTCTCGACGCCCTTGTCAAAACCTTCGAGGTCTTTCTTCATCTCTTCCTCATACAGGAACTCATAGGAAGGATTGCGGATGATCTCTGTTGCGCCGGTAATGCCATACTTTGTAAGATCAAGATTTGCCATTCTCATACCTCTTTCTGAATTATTAATGTTCTTAATTAAGGACACTTATCCTTTCTGAGTGTCATTATACCCATTAGACCCAAATAACGCAACTGACATAATATAGGAAAACAAATATTTTTTTCGCTAACTTTTCGTGCATACAGACAATAAACGAAGCAATATCTGCGATAAATTGTTTCCTTTTCATCGGAGGCAGTGCCGTCAGCAGCGTTACCGGTATCTTTGCGGAAGTTCTGCCTACTCTTTGTCAGACGCTGTCAGACGTCTGTCCTGGCATCTCATCGTGTCTTGTCAGATTTATAAATGATCCTTTCACAACTGCCTGTCAGGTCTCTTTCCGGCCATCTCCCTGACATCTGTCAGACCTCGTCGCGCATGGAATCCTCCAGCGCTTCGACGATGGTGGGGACGACCTTGGTGACACGGTCCTGCAGTTCCTTCGGTGCATAGGGGAAGGTGTAGGAAACATCGGAGGCCTCGATGAGGGGCAGGTCATTCATAGAGTCCCCGATGCCGTAAAGGCGGATCTCACCGTACTCGTGCCGCATATATTCGCGCAGGAACTGCACGCCTTCTCCCTTGGAGCATCCCTTAGGAGCAATGTCGATCTCGATGACATTCTGAAAAGCGTTGACGTAGTCGCCGAACTCGGCATTGATCTCGGCTGCCATGCGGGCGGCATCGTCAAGGCTCTCGGTGTGGATGGAGACCTGGTGGATAAGGCCCTTGGGGGCATCGTCCACGCTGGTGATGATGTAGTACTTTCCGGGATAATCCATCTCCTTAAAGACACAGATATCGCCCTCTACGTCGAGGGTGAAGCGGAAGTTGTCAGTGCCGTATTTTTTGATGATGGCATCGGCGACCCTGGGGTCGACACCCTTTTTGCGGATCTCTTTGAACCGGGTGTCAACGATATTGGCGCCGCTGCTGGTGATATAGAAGTCAGGTTCTACAAAACCGGTGATAAAGGGTGTCAGACCGCCGACCTGGCGGCCGGTGCACAGACCGAAGAGGTTTCCTGCTGCCTGGTACTCACGGATTTTCTCCACGTTTTCGGCAGGGAGTTTGCGGTCGTCCTCTGCGAGATAGAAATACAGGGTGCCGTCGAAGTCACTCGCGAATACTTTTTTCATATTGTATTTGTATCCTTTCAGGTCATGAGACAGGAATGCGTTACAGGGGACGGTGAGTCGCAGGGAACGGTTCTGAACGACTCATTGAACCGTCCCGGCCTGAGTCGGCTCACCAGTCGACTCAGGCGGAGCTTATACTACGAAATCATCCCTGACAGAGGGGCTGAGTCTGTAGATCTTAACGGCTGCTCCGTCTGTCGCTGTATAGTGGAACTCCTCCGCCTCGGGGTAGCTGTGGGTGGTAAAAACAGCTTCGCCGTTGTTGACAAAGTACTCTGTGGTGCTGTGGTCGACAAAGATCCGCAGGCTCGTCAGCGGATTCTCGAGGGGCATGTCAAGTACTTCGCCGACAGCCATGTTGAAGCGCTTGTTGAGTCCTGTGCGGTCGATGGTACAGGTCCCGGATCCCGCGTCATAGTGGAGGCGCAGGCCGCCGGTTCCGTCCGCTCTGGTGTAGAGGTTGAAATCGAAATCCCCGTCAGCCGCGGGCTCGACGAGTATCTCGCAGGCAGAGGGAATGGTGCCGTCTGCCGGTGCTTCGCCGGCGCGGAGGGTTTCGATGCCGCTGACAGGCGTCTGGAAAAGTTTCCCGTCTTTGACGCGGAGCTCACGGGGCAGGCCCATGCTTCCTTCCCAGTCCTCTTCTTCGGTGGGATAGTGATTGTCGGGGAGTCCGACCCAGCCGATGAGAATGGCCTTGTCGGGGTCTCCCACATTGGAAGCGCCCTGTGCCGCATAGAAGTCAAAGCCGTAATCCAGGTGGCGGTAGCCGGACTGCGGTGTGAAGGTCAGGGTGTCATAGTCCATTTTGCCGATCAGATAGACGTTGTGGTTTGTGCTCTCGGCACGGCCGGGAAGCTTCGTATACTGAGGAGAGAAAATAAGGACGTCACTGCCGCTGATATTGACGATATAGGGGCATTCCCACATGCCTCCAAAGTCCTCGAAACCGACGACATGAAGCTGGCCGGCAAGTGACCAGCCTGACAGAAGGTCTTGGGACTGATAGATCAGGACGGTGCCTTTTTTATCAAGTGTCTGCGCACCTATGAAAATATAGTATTTGTTTTTCTCCTCATTGTAGACGACCTTGGGATCGCGCTGGTGCTCGCTGTAGTCGTCGCGGGGGCCGAACAGAGGCTCCGGGAGTTTCTCGGGGCGGCCGTCTTTGCCGAGCTTTGCCGCACAGGTGTAGGGTGTACGGACCCAGTTCTCGTCGCGGTGGTTGCCGGTGTAGAAGAAATAAAGGTCGTCGCCGGCGCAGATGGCGCTGCCGGAATGGCATCCCTTATTGTCATAAAAGGTATCGGGAGCGAGGCCGATGCCCTCGTTCTTCCAGCTGATCAGGTCGGGACTGGTCACGTGATACCAGTATTTGAGGCCGTGTACAGCTCCCCAGGGACACCACTGATAGAAAAGGTGCCAGGTTCCATTGTGACAGGTGAATCCGTTCGGGTCACTTGAAAGCCCGGTGACGGGCTGTACATGATAGGTCTGCCGATAGGCAGATTTGCTGATCTTGTCGTGAAGATCAGCGATTTCATCCGGGCTCTGGAGCACTCTGTAGCGCTCTTCCGTTGTCCATTGTCTCATCTGACGGGGTCCTCCTGTTCTCCTGCAGCTCTTGCCTGCTGCGTTTAAATGTGTTCGGAAAATGACGGAACAGAAGCTTTCGCATGTACGTTTTCGCAATTGCTCTGCTTCGTTTTTTCGGTGCTAAAAAATACACAAATATACAATTTAAATTATAAAGGAATCTGCCTGCATTCACAATTAAAAGTCACAGATATTTGGAACATCCACAGATATCTGTGACATTCCGCCGCCTCTTTTGTCAGGCATCATTGAAGTTTTTGTATTTATCACATATACTGAAGGGTAACGATACAGGACTTATTCTACGGCGCGCAATACCCGTGACTTCTGTCGTGGGATACGTGCGCAAAAAAAGCAGGACTCGCAAGCGAGTCTTGAAATATCATTCTCCAAAAGGATTCTGTTCACATGAAATTCAACAAAAATCTCCTGAAAGAAAAATGGTTTGTCTATTCCTTTGCCTTGTGCTCGGCAGTAGCTCTCTACCTGTTGCTGACACACATAGGGGGAATACTGCAGTTTCTCGGAGGAATCTGGAGAGTGGGATCTCCGGTCTTCATGGCTTTTGTGATCTCCTATGTTCTGGGGCCGCTCGTCAATGTATACTCGACCTATGTATTTTATAAATTGGATCAGAAAAAGCTCCGGCATACGCTGTCGGTCCTGCTCGCGATCCTCACCGTCGTCCTGTTTATCGTGATCCTGGTCGTTGCGCTGGTCCCCCAGGTCATAGACAGTGTCGTTATGTTTGCCAGCAATCTCAACAGCTATGTCCTGTCCTTTCAGCACTTTATGCGGCAAGTAAACAGCATTGCCGTACAGCATGATATTGATCTGTCCTCCTTTATTTCCTCCAGTGATGAACTCCTGCAGTCCATCTCCCGAATCCTGCCGGAGAACCTGAACAAGATCGTCAATGTGTCCTACAATTTCGGTGCCCGGATGTTCGACTGGATCATCTCCTTCATCCTTGCCATCTATCTGATGCTGGATGAAGAAAGACTCCGGAAAGGGTTTTCAAGGCTTCTTCGCGCTCTGCTCCCTGCACAGGTCTACCGCAGTACGGCTACCTTCTGGAATCGTGTCAACAAGATCCTTGTCCAGTATATTGCCTTTGACGTTCTGGACGGCGTGATCATCGGGCTCTGCAACTGGGTCTTCATGGTCATCATGAATATGCCCTATGTCGCGATCATTTCGGTCATCGTGGGTGTGACTAATCTTGCCCCCACTTTCGGCCCTATGGTCGGTGCCATTCTGGGTTCCTTCATCCTGGTTCTTGTCAAGCCCTGGTACGCACTGCTGTTCCTGATCTTCACACTGATCCTGCAGACCCTGGACGGCTACGTGATCAAACCCCGCCTGTTCGGCGGGCAGCTGGGTGTCTCTTCCGTATGGATCCTGATCTCCCTTGTGATCGGCGGCCGCCTGCTGGGCGTCGTAGGAATCCTTATTGCCATTCCCTTCGCGGCAATCATGGACTTTTTATATCATGACTACTTTATCAAATGGCTGGAGTCCAAAAACAGGGACCGGCAGAAATTGAAGGAAACTGCCGATGAGGGCATGCGTGCAGCGGCCGGTCCGATTGCGGATGCGGTCACAGACGCGGTGTCCGATGCGGCTGCACAAGTGCTTGAAAAGCCTGACGGGACAGCCGATACAGAAATCAAAAAAGAGGTCGACGAAGCAGCCCGGACCGACGCGGCTCCGGAAGCGGAAAAAACTGTCGAACCCCAGTCTGACAATGTCAGGATTACAGAAGGCGAACCGACAGGGGAACCTGAAAAGAGCAGCACAGCTTCTGCCGGGGATATTGCCGGGGATATGTAAGAAGCCGGCAGCAGCCTGCGAAAAACGAGAATAAAAAAGGCATGAAAAGAATGCATAACGAAAAACTACGCACTGCAAGAGCGCCGGGGCGCCAAGCAATGCGTAGTTTTTTATTGTCCCTTATTTGGTTTGGTTTAAGTCAAATCTGTCCGGTTTAAGAATTCGCCAAAAAGCGGCTCATTTTATGCTTAAGCATTCTGTTTTGAAGCAAGATATTCGTTAAAGCGCTTTGTCTCGCCCAGGGTGTCGGGGCCGAAAACTGCGGAGCCGGCAACGAAAATGTTGGCGCCTGCTTCGAGGGGAAGGTGGATGTTGTCATATTTGACGCCGCCGTCCACCTGAAGGTCAGTCTGCAGACCCTTTTCTGTGATATATTGGCGTGCGGCGCGGACTTTTTCAAGGGTCTCGGGCATCATTTTCTGGCCGCCGAAACCGGGCTCGACCGTCATGATGAGAAGCATGTCAACCTTGTCCATGTAGGGGATAACATCTTCAAAAGGAGTCTTGGGCTTAATGGAGATTCCCACCTTGCATCCGCACTTGCGGATCTCGTCGATCACAGCGCCGGGATCTTCGGCCGCCTCAAGGTGGAATGTAATGAGGTCGGCGCCGGAGGCAGCAAATTCACTGATATAGCGGATGGGATCAACGATCATCAGATGAACATCGAAAACCATCTTCGTAGCACTGCGGATCGATTTGATGACAGGCATGCCAAAGGAAATGGAGGGGACAAAGATGCCGTCCATGACGTCAATGTGAAGATAAGGCGCGCCGCCTTTTTCGACAGCCTTGATCTCTTCTCCGAGATTCCTGAAGTCCGCGGAGAGCATAGAGGGTGCGAGAATCAGTTGAGGTTTCATGTTTTTTTCTCCTTTGTTTTTGCTTATTTTCTCTTTCCGGATATGCCGCCCGCAGGGACGGCACACACTGCTTATTTTCTTTTTCCCAATATGCCGCCCGCAGGGACGGCAACACACTGCTTATTTCCTTTTTCCCAATATGCCGCCCGCGGGGACGGCAGCAGTGTGTCAGTAATTACTGTTTATTTGACGTTTTTTATTTGACCTTGAGCTGCTGATAGATATCGCGTCTGGACAGACCGCGGTCGGCGGCGACATGGCGCATGGCCTCCTTTTGCGTGAGTCCCTGGTCGAGGTAGCGCTGCATGTGTTCTTCCAGGGGAAGGGCATCATAGGCGGCACGTGCCTGTGTCTCCAGTTCCCCGGGATCAGCGCCCGCAAGGACCAGAACATATTCACCGCGGGGTTCGTTTTCCTCATAATAGCGGACCGCGGATTCCAAAGTCATGGGAATCGCCTCTTCAAACCGTTTGGTCAGTTCGCGGCAGAGAGTGATCCTGCGGCTTCCGCCCAGGTTTTCGGCAAGCTCTGCCAGAGTCCCCCGCAGGTGATGCGGCGCTTCATAGAGGATGATGGTCCGTTCCTCGGTCTGCAGCTGCTGCAGGATCCTGCGGCGCTCTTTTTTGTCAGTCTTCTCGGGGGGCAGAAATCCCTCAAAACAGAATCGTCTGGCAGGCATGCCGGACATGGTGAGAGCCGTGATCAGGGCGCAGGCGCCGGGAAGTGATGTGACGCGGATCCCTTCCTCGATACAGAGGGCGGCCAGTACTTCTCCGGGATCAGAGATCGCAGGCGTCCCTGCATCCGTGACGACAGCGATATTTTCACCGCGGTGCAGACGGGCCAGCAGTTCCCTTGCCTTTTCGAATTTGTTGTGCTCATGATAGCTGGTCATGGGCTTTTTGATCTCAAAATGGTTGAGCAGCCGGAGGGTATTCCGGGTATCCTCCGCCGCTATGAGGTCGACCTCGCGCAGGGTGTCGAGGACGCGCTGTGTGATATCGCCGAGATTCCCGATAGGGGTGGCACACAGATATAAAGTTCCGGGCATAGTCCGTTTTCTCCAGATTTCAACTATAGTAGATCTGCAGCAGTTCCGGGGTATATGTACCGTCCTTTTCGTATACGATCAAAGGCGGTTCTACGCGGAGTTCGGGGGCGCCTCCCCTGACACAGTCAAGGAGGACCATGTTGGGGGCCTGGTCAGCATGCGGATAGACAAGGCGCATGCGTTTTGGTTCAAGTCCTCTGCCGCAGAGGGTCGTGATCAGCTCCGGCAGTCGAAGCGGCCGGTGAACCAGATAAAAATGCCCTCCCGGACGCAGAAGCTTTGCGGCGGCACCGGCAACATCCTCAAAAGTGCAGAGCAGTTCATGACGGGCGATGGCACGCGGATCGAGTCCCCTGGTGGGATCTTCGCCGCAGCTGTCCCGGTCAGGACCTGCAGTTATGGAAGCAGGATCCCCGTCAGTATCTTCGCCGCAGCCGCCATGTTGTGCGCCTGCGGTATCGGGAGCAGATTTTTTGTCCTGCTCTGCCTTGCCGCTGACCCTGCCGCTGCCGATGGTGCGGTAGGGAGGATTACAGGTGATGAAATCAAAAGAAGCAGCTGCGAAAATGCGGTCTGCTTCTCTGATATCTCCCTGTACAATGGATATCCGGTCCTGAAGTCCGTTGAGAGCAACGCTCCTTTTTGCAAGGTCTGCGCTTGCGGGCTGGATCTCCAGTCCGGTCAGGTGCGCGCAGTCCGTCCTGTCGGACAAAAGAATGGGAATAATACCGTTTCCTGTGCCCAGGTCAAGACCTCTCCGTGCCTTTTTCATCTGCACATAGGCAGCAAGCAGAACGGCGTCCATTCCAAAACAGAATCGGGAGGGATCCTGGATGATCCGCAGCCCGCACTGCTGCAAGCTGCTCCGGTTTTCCCGCTGGAGATCATCGATCCGCTCTCCCGGGCGGAGTAATTGATTTACCGTCATATCCATAGTTTATTCGTGGGAAGTCTCTTTCCGTACAGAATCAGGCTTTACTGCCTGAGCTGCCTGTTCTGCATGCTCATGCTGTGTCCTGCCTGTCTGCGGGGCCTGGCCTGTCTCTGCCGCACTTACCATCTGCTGCTCATCTCTGTTCTGGCGGCGGTCCTGACGGCGGTCGGAGCGGCGGTCCCGGCGGTTTCTGCTGTTTTCTTTCCTGGCACGTTCTTTGCCGCTGTTTTCGCTGCTTCCCTTTCCTTCACGGGCTTCTCCGGCATTGCGGCCGTCGGCAGATTCTCGCTGTTCCCGGCTGTCGCGGTTTTTGTTATTGTCGCGTCCGCCTCTGTTCTCGCGGTTTCCCTTTCCTTCGCGGCCTTCTTTTTTCTCGCGGCCTTCTCTGCCTTCTTTGCCTTCCTTATTGTCTTTGGCAGTCTTCTGGGGCTGCGTGTTCTTCTGCATTGAAGGTCTGCTGGTGCCTCTCTTGCGGCGGCGCAGAATGGTCAGGTCGCTGACATTGTACTCATGCAGTTCTTTCTCATCGTCTACTTCGACAATGATGCGGGCTGTCTGGCGCAGGATATTGACGCTCTCGACAAGACCGTTCAATCCATCGGCAGATTCCACTTCGTCGCCGGGATGAGGAAGCGATTTATTGAGTTCTTCATAGGTTTCCGCCTCATTTTTGAGACAGCACATCAGTCTGCCGCAGACACCGGAGATCTTGCCGGGGTTGAGTGACAGGTTCTGTTCCTTTGCCATTTTGATGGAGACGGGGACGAAATCCGAGAGCCAGGTGTGGCAGCACAGGGGACGGCCGCAGCTTCCGTATCCGCCGAGGATCTTGGTCTCGTCGCGGACGCCGACCTGGCGGAGCTCAATGCGGGTGCGGAAGACACCTGCCAGGTCTTTGACCAGTTCGCGGAAATCGACACGTCCGTCAGCAGTAAAATAAAAGAGTACTTTGCTGTTGTCAAAGGTGTATTCGGCATCGATGAGCTTCATCTCAAGACCGCGCTTCTGGATACGCTCACGGCAGATCCAGAAAGCCTCTCTCTCACGCTCACGGTTTTTCTTGACACGAATATCATCCTCTTCCGTACTGATACGCAGCACAGCCTTGAGGGGCTGGGTGATGTTTTTTTCTTCGACTTCCATAGGTGGGCCGACCACAAAACCGTATTCTATGCCTCTGGCAGTCTCGACGATCACGTGGTTTCCCCTCACAAGTTCAAATTCACCGGGGTCAAAGTAATATATTTTACCGGCAGTCCGGAATCGGACTCCCACGACTTTCACCATGCCGTTTTCGGTTTTTTCCATAAAACACCTCTGAAAATACCTTTGCGGTATTCCTGCATCTATCTATTGTAAGACGGGTTTCTCAGGCCGGGTACAGAACTTTTGCGCACAAAACGAAATTGCTTTATCCTGCTCCCGGATGTCCGGCTGCCGGAGTCTGCATTCTGTAGGCTGCGCGGATCTCGAGCAGCATCATCTGCAGAGTGAGCTCTGCATTCACATTGGAAAACAGGCGCCTTCGTGCGCGGAAGACGGCTTCGGACGCAGTCTGAAGTCCCTTCCAGGAAGTCCTGTGTGCAGCTTCTATAATATACTGTACTTCATCAGTAAAAATCAAGTTCTCTGTGCTGTGGGAGGCGCGGCAGACGAGAAGGTCACGGTTCCATGTCAGGATCAGGTCGATCAGGTCCTGTGTCTGTTCCTGCCCGGCAGCCTCTTTGGCAAAAGACGCAAGCTCCGAAGCATCTGCTTCTTCGATTTTACGTAACAGTGTAATCGTCTTTTCACGGAGTGTGGCAAAGTCATCATTCTCCAGCAGATGAACTGCCCGCCCTATGCTGCCGCCGGAAAAACGGGCACAGAGCCGGGCGCGGTCGGCATCTGCTCCAAAGCGCTCCTTCAGGCAGTCTTCGACGGCCTTTTCGGCAACCGGCCGCAGGGGCAGGGTGACGCAGCGGCTCATAATAGTCGGCAGGAATGTGCTCGTTCCGTCCGCAAGCAGGAAGATCACGGCATAGGACGGGGGTTCCTCCAGAGTCTTGAGCAGGGCGTTCTGGGCGGCAGGCGTCATTTTTTCCGCGTCGGGGATGATATAGATCTTGTGCGCCGCACTGTAGGGCTTGATCCTGACATCCGCCCGCATTCTGCGGATGTCGCCGACGCCGATACTGCTTTCTTTTTCATACTCAACTGTGATGAGATCGGGATTGCTGCCTGCCTCGGTCTGGATGCAGGAGAGACACTCCCCGCAGGGCTCCAGCAGTTCTCCTTCCTGTCGGGGATTGTCACACAAAAGAGCAGCCGAAAAGCTCCGGGCGATCATATGCCGCCCGGAGCCTTTTGCTCCGTTGAGTATATATGCATGTGACACGCCGCCGGTCCGCAGCGCATTCTGCAGGTGCGAAATGATGATATCCTGCCCGATGATCTCCGAGAACGTATTCATGTGCAACAGTATAACGCAGTTACCGTTTTTTCTCAATCAAAAGGAAGCAGGGGATGATTCCTGTATAAGGATACAGGGGATGTTCACAGTCCCCTTAAAATTGTCGCCGATTACGTGCACACTTAAGGAAGATTCTGTGCAAGTTTCAATCCGGATGGGCTTTTATTCGTCTCGTTTTTGCTGTATTATATGTATTTGAAGAGGTATGCCCGCATGACGGGAAGTCAGGCAGTACCTGCGCCGGCAGTGCCGGACAATTCGATTTCTGTCAGGGGCAGAGTTATCCAATTATTTATAATGATTCAATGAAATGGAGATAGAATTATGAAGGTCACAGATACGATCAAATATGTCGGCGTCAACGATCATGATATCGACCTGTTCGAGGGTCAGTATGTGGTTCCCCTCGGCATGGCCTACAATTCCTACGTGATCCTGGACGAGAAGATCGTCGTCATGGATACTGTGGACGCCAGATTTACCGATGAATGGCTGGGCAACATAAAGAAAGTCCTGGGCAGCAGAAAACCTGATTATCTGGTCGTGCAGCACATGGAGCCCGACCACTCCGCCAATATCATGAATTTCCTGGCCGCCTACCCCGACACCACTGTCGTGGGCAACGCAAAGACCTTTACCTTCATGGGACAGTTCTTTGACCTGGATCCCGCTATGAAAAAGCTGGTCGTCAAGAACGGCGACAAGCTGGAGCTGGGTACCCACGTCCTGAACTTTGTCTTTGCGCCCATGGTGCACTGGCCTGAAGTCATGGTCACTTATGACAGCACCGACAAAGTCCTCTTCTCCGCAGACGGCTTCGGCAAGTTCGGTGCCAATGACGTAGAGGATCCCGAAGGCTGGGCATGCGAAGCCCGCCGCTACTATTTCGGCATCGTGGGCAAGTATGGTCTGCAGACCCAGAACCTGCTCAAAAAGGCCGCCGGTCTCGACATCAGGATCATCTGCCCTCTGCACGGCCCCGTGCTTGACGAAAATCTGGGCTATTACATCGACCTCTATGACAAATGGTCTTCCTACACACCCGAGAACAAAGGTGTTCTGATCGCCTACACTTCTGTCTACGGCAATACCAAAAAGGCCGTTATGGAACTGGCAGAGCTTCTTAAGAAGGAAGGCTGCGAGAAGGTTGTTGTCACGGATCTTGCCCGCGACGATATGCCCGAGGCTGTTGAGGATGCTTTCCGCTATGACCGTCTGGTTCTGGCGACCACAACCTACAACAACAGCATCTTCCCCTTCATGCACACATTCATCGAGCATCTGACCGAGCGCTTCTATCAGAACCGCACCGTCGGATTCATCGAAAACGGCAC
>ONXK01000013.1 GCA_900321785.1 uncultured Lachnospiraceae bacterium
CAGCTCCGCCATGTCCGCTTCTTTGGAGATATCTCCGGTATGGTCGCGCATATGCACAAGCATGCTGAGATTCTCCGTCCCAAGTTTGAGATGGTCGAGGAGACACTTCGTGATAATCTGGAAGGCCTGGAGATCGGCACATGGACCAATCCCAAGGGCGGATATTTTATCAGCTTCGATACGCTCCCCGGATGTGCCAAGGCAGTTGTCGCCGCCTGCAAAAAAGCCGGCGTCATGATGACAAAGGCAGGCGCTACATGGCCCTACGGACGCGATCCCTATGATACCAACATCCGTATTGCTCCCTCCTACCCTCCGATCGAGGATCTGAAGATCGCGGCAGGACTTTTTGCCCTCTGCGTCAAAATGGTCAGTGCAAAGAAGATCCTGGAGGAGAAAAAGGCTGAGCAGACCGGCAGCGCCCAGTGATCATCCTGTCATAAACGACAGGCCGGGACAGCAGGCCAGTCCAAGATGATCTTTTTTATGACCGGTGGACATTTCAGACGAAGTCTCTGCCTGTTTCTTTTTTTAAACTATAGTTGCAGGAAGGCATGCTTTCTGATAGAATCTGTAAGATTTACCCGAATGTAAATAAAAAAAAGAAAGTGAAAAAGGAAATAAAAATGAAACAATATCTGATTCCGTTTCTGGTTTCCATGGTGCCTCTGATCGAGCTCCGAGGCGCGATCCCGATCGCACAGGGTATGGGTCTCCCGATCGTCACCTCTTATCTTGTATGCATCATTGGAAACATGATCCCTGTACCGTTTATATACCTGTTTGCCAGAAAGGTTCTGGAATGGGGTGCCGACAAGCCCGTGACAGGAAAGTTCTTTTCCTTCTGTCTGGAAAAGGGGCAGAAGGGCGGCAGGAAGCTGACGGAAAAGGCAGGCCGCGGCTTGTTTCTGGCGCTCCTTTTGTTCGTAGGTATTCCGCTTCCCGGAACAGGTGCCTGGACGGGAACCCTGGCCGCCAGCATTCTGGACATGGATTTTGTGCCGACGATCATTGCTGTCATGCTTGGCGTTCTTCTGGCAGGTGTGATCATGATGACAGCCAGTGTGGTAGGTTTTTCCCTTCTGTGACAGTAAATGTATGTCATGGAGGATAAAACAATATAAGACAATCTAATATTTTTTGAAAGGAAGTGCATTTACAACATGAATTCCAGTCAGCCAATTTATGACGCTTCAAAACTCGGATATCCCAAAATGGCGATTCTCGGACTGCAGCACCTTTTCGCAATGTTCGGCGCGACCATTCTGGTACCCATCCTTGTAAACAGTTATTTTCACGGAGAGGGACTCAGCATCCAGGTCACACTGTTCTTTGCAGGAGTCGGAACACTTCTTTTCCACTTCCTCTCGAAGTGGAAGGTGCCCGCTTTCCTCGGTTCCTCATTTGCATTCCTGGGCGGCTTTGCCACTGTGGCCGAGCTCAAATCCGGCAAATTTGCCGACATGACCTATGGAGAGAAGCTTCCTTATGCCTGCGGCGGCATTGTGATCGCCGGGCTTCTGTATCTGGTGCTTGCCCTGATCATCCGCACCGTCGGTGTCAAAAACGTAATGCGTTTTCTGCCTCCGATCGTGACAGGACCGATCATCATCTGCATCGGCCTTGGTCTTGCACCTTCCGCAATCTCCAATGCTTCCTCCAACTGGCCTCTGGCTCTGGTGGCGCTTGCCGTTGTCGTTTTCTTCAATATCTGGGGCAAAGGAATGTTAAAGATCATCCCCATTCTCCTGGGCGTTGTCATTTCCTATATTTGCGCCCTGATCTTCAATGCAATGGGCATGACAAACGCGGATGGCAGCGCGATCCTCAATTTCCAGCCGATTGCAGAGGCGGGTTTCGTAGGTCTCCCTCCTTTTATCCTGGCGAAATTTGACCTCACAGCCATCTTTGTGATGGCTCCGATCGCCATCGCATCCATGATGGAGCACATCGGTGATATTTCCGCCATCTCCGCAACAACCGAGAAGAACTTTATCGAAGACCCCGGCCTGCACCGTACACTGGTGGGTGACGGACTTGCCACTGCCCTGGCCGGCATGTTTGGCGGTCCTGCAAACACCACCTACGGCGAAAATACCGGCGTCCTGGAGCTGAGCAAGGTCTATGATCCCAAGGTCATCCGCCTGGCAGCCTGCTATGCCATTGTCCTGAGCTTTATCCCCAAGATGGCGCAGGTGATCGGCACCATGCCCTCCGCGATCATCGGAGGCATCAGCTTTATCCTGTATGGTATGATCTCCGCGATCGGCATCCGCAACATGGTTGAGAACCAGGTGGATTTCACCAAGTCCCGCAACCTGATCATCGCAGCCGTCATCATGGTCTGCGGCCTGGGTCTTGGCGACGGCGCCACATTTACCATCGGCGGCGTGACCATCACTCTGACAGCTCTTGCCATTGCCTCTATTGTCGGCATTGTCCTCAATGCGGTCCTTCCCGGCAATGACTACGAGTTTGGCGTAAACCCCCAGGGCGATGAAAACAGAGGTATCCACGTCTAAACAACAAAGTAATGATAAATAAATGCAGTCCGGACATGTAAAAATGTTTTCGGACTGCTTTTTTTTGTTATAATAGAGCGGTGAGCATTTTTTATTTCGACACCTGATTGACCGGACAAATGAGAGGAAGACAGATGAAAAATATCAAAAGCGGCAGAATGATTTCCATAATTCTCATAATCGCACTTACAGCAGCTTCTTTGGCAGGCTGCGGCCTGGTCAGAGAAAAGAAAAAAGTGACCAAGGTGGCATCCCTGGAGGACACGGTTTATATAGAGACGGATTCCCCGCTGACGGATATCCTGAAATCCGCAGACAGCAGTTCCGGTGAAAATTCTGAAGAAGCGTCTGAAGACGAGATCTCCGATGACATGGAAGAGGAAAGATTTAATTTTTCCGGAGTGTCCGCAGTAAACGGGAAGTACTATACCATGTATACGGATATCCAGAATGAAGGCATGACCTGTCTGTGTGTCTTTGACGAAGAGGGAAAAAACAGTATGACTCTGCCGCTTCCTTCTTTGAAGGACGGCACGATCTCTCAGTTCAGTGTTGCGCCGGATGAAAGTATCCGTCTGGTCTTCAGTGAATATGACGAGAAAAAGGAAGTTTTTGTGTGGCAGATGGGCTGCTATAAGCTGGAGACAGGAGAGCAGGCGAAGCTGAGTCAGGTCTGGAAGACAGTGCTGACCGAAGAGGAAGACTTTTTTACCAACGGTATGGTATCTACCGCATCGGATACATATGTGCTGACAGAGACCAGCCTGATCGTCTATGACAACGCAGACGGAAGCGAGAAGACAAAACTGAATCTTCCCGACGGATTTTTAGGAAATATCTGCCTGACTCCTGCCGGTGAACCGCTTCTGGTCGGAAGCGGGGCCAAAGGAGTCACTTCCTTTAAGCCGGACCTGTCGAGCGGCAAATATGCAAAAACGGACTTCAATGCATCGGACATCTTTATTGTGGACACGGTTGCATCCGGCAGCGGCTCCTATGATTTCTTTGTGGCGACGGGAAGCGACCTGTATGGCTTTAAAATGGCAGAAGCAGAACCGGTGAAGGTGATGAATTATATTGCATCCGATCTGGAAGTGGCCTCCGTCTCCGGGGCAGCATCTTTGTCAGAGAATACGATCGTACTCCTGTTTGTTGATGCGGAGTCCGGCATGCACGCGGGACTGTTCAAAAAGGGCGATGCTTCGCATCAGGAAGGAAAGACCGCTCTTTCGCTCGCCTGTACATACGCAAGTGTGGATTTGAGCAAAGCGGTTGTAAGCTTTAACAAAAAGAGTGATAAATACAGGATCAACTTGAAAGAGTATCCCTATGATGACGAAGGAAACAGTGTACTGAATATGGAGATCGCTTCCGGCAATATCCCGGACATGCTGTGCGTGTCCGCGGATATGCCGATAGAGAGCTATGCTGCAAAGGGAATGTTTGAGGATCTGGAACCTTATTTTACGGGAGATAAAGAAATCTCCCGTATTGATTATATGGACAACATCCTGGAAGCATTCAAGATCGACGGCAAAATGTATTTCGTCACGCCCTCCTTCAATGTCATCGGTCTTATCGGCAAGAAGAAGGATTTCGGAGATACCAGGGGTGTCACGACTTCACAGATCGAGAAAATGATGAAGCAGCGCAATATTAAATATGATACCGTAATGGGCATCGCTTCCCGTGAGACGCTCTTGTCCTGGGTCATCTACTGTGCTCTGGAGGAATATGTCGACTGGGATGCGGGAACATGCAGTTTCGGTTCTGAATCATTTATCAACCTTCTGGAATTCTGCGATAAGTTTCCCAAAAAGGTCAATTATGAAAATGTAAACTGGTCGGAGTTTGAAGCCGGCATGCGTGAAGGAAGGCAGCTCCTCCGGGACGGATATCTCTACAACTTTGACGGTTACATGCAGGAGAGATACGGATATGTCGGTGAAGAGATCAGCTTCATGGGATATCCCGGAAACGGCAATAACGGGCCGGTCGTGCAGAGTGAGGAGGCTATCGCCATCAGCCACGGTGCTGCCGACCCGGACGGATGCTGGGAGTTTTTGCGCACATTCTATCTGGAGGACTATCAGAACCGCATTGATATCGCTTTCCCGATCAGTGAGAAAGCATTTGACAGGTTGGCGGAAAAGGCCATGAATCCTCCCAATCACACCTATACGGATGAAAACGGAAAAGAGGTGACCGAACCCGAAACGGGCGTGGTCAATCTGAACGGCAAAGATATCAAACTTCCGGTCACTTCAAAGGAGGATGTGGAAGCGGTAAGAAAGATCCTGAAATCTCTGGATATGAAAGCCAGCGTCGACAGTAAGATCAGTGAGATCATCAACGATGAAGCCGGGGCTTTCTTCGCGGGACAAAAGGGCGCGAAGGAGACGGCGGACATCATTCAAAGCCGTGTCAAGGTTTACATCAGTGAGACGAAGTAATGCCGTGTTCGGATCTTTGATCCCCTGCTGTCTTAGAAGCAACGCGAGCGAGTCTTGAATGAAAGAAGATTTATGAGCTATTCCTTTTGTTTTGGCCCTTCCGGAGCCGGAAAGAGCCATCTGCTGCGGCAGATCATCATTCAGAAAGCGGAGAGATCTCTTGCATCGATGGGACAGGATCGGACGAAATATATCGTGATCGTTCCGGAACAGTATTCCATGCAGACACAGCGGGAACTGGTGCAGGAGCAGCCTTCGCAGGTATTAATGAATATAGATGTTCTTAGCTTCGGGCGTCTGGCCCACCGTGTATTTGAAGAGACCGGTGTGGACAGGCGCACCGTTTTGAATGACATCGGCAAGAGCCTGCTCCTGAGGCGGGTGGCTTCCCGCTGCGCAAAAGATCTGCAGATCCTGCAGAAGGGCATCCACAGACCGGGGATGATCGACGAGGTAAAGTCTGTTCTCTCCGAGTTCATGCAGTACGGTATTGCAGAAGACCAGATCGAGGAGATGGCCGTCTACGCGGCAGAACACGGACAGAATGCCCTGCAGGCCAGACTCCGCGATCTGAAAACCATTTACAGGGAATTTCGCAGAGCAGAGAAGGATTCCTATGTGACCAGTGAAGAGACACTGGATCTTCTGGCAAAAGCGATACCGGATGCGGAGAGCCTCCGGGGCAGCGTGATCGTTTTTGACGGCTTTACCGGGTTTACAACCGTACAGTACCGCGTTGTCATGGCCCTGATCCGCGCGGCGTCGGAAGTGACCTTTTCCTTTACGGTATCCGGAGACGGCGGCCCTGATATTGGTGTGACAGCTGCGGGCGGATCCGCCGGAAGCGAGGAAAATCTCTTTTACCTGAGCCGCAGGACGGTGCGTGATATCATCCGTATGGCATCTGCAGAGGGATTTGCGCGCGGAGAGGACCTTTATATCGGCCTGGAGAGCAGGAACCGGGAAAGCAGGGATCGGGAAAGCGCGAGACAAAAAGGAAAAAGTTCCAATGGTCTTTCTGATCCGGCGGCCACGGAACAGACAGGCAAAAACGGAGCCCGTCCGGACTGTCCGCCCAGGTTTTCCCAAAGCCGGGTCCTGGCACATCTGGAGCGCCGGCTTTTCCGTTATCCGGAGCTTCCCTTTGCCGCAGGGACCCCCGAAGAGACTGCAGAGAGCCTGTGTCTGTTTGCTGCCACATCTCCCCAGGAGGAAGTGCGGCAGATCTTCAGCAGGGTGCGCAGGATGATCGCAAAAACCGGATGCGCCTACCGGGATTTCGCAATCGTAACGGCAGACCTGGATACCTATGGAGATCTTTTTGCCCTGGAAGCGGAGAGGGCCGGGATCCCTGTCTATATCGACCGGACGAGCGGCGCCTTTCACAATATCCTCATCGAGGGAATCCGGAGCGTCCTGCAGATCTCTTCGGAGAACTTCTCCTATGCTGCCGTTTTCCGTTATCTAAGGAGTGGTCTGAGCAGCCTGACGGAAGATGAAGCTGACAGACTGGAAAATTACTGCCTGGCACACGGCGTGCGGGGCAGGACAAAGTGGACGACGGCCTTTGATGCCTCCTGTGAAGAAGCCAGGGTCAGGTTTCTGCGTGAAGTGGAGCCTGTGACGGGACTTGCCGTGCGTGCGGACAAAGCCGCAGCCGGGGTGGAGACCGCAGAGAAAACCGCCCCGAGGAAGGCGAGGACAGCCGCAGTGCGGACAAGAGAGCTGTATGATTTCCTTGTCGGATGCGGAGCCCAGGCCAGAGCGGAAGCGCTCGCGGATGAATTCGGCCGGGCAGGGGATGTGGTACGTGAACTTCAATACCGCCAGATCTACCGTACTGTCATCGATCTTCTTGATCAGATCTATGACCTGGCGGGACAGGAGAGAATGAGCGCCCGGGATTATCTGGAACTTCTGGAGGCCGGTTTTACACAGATCCGTCTCGGAACCCTTCCGCAGCGCGTCGACCGCATCCTGGTCGGTGATATCGAGCGTACCAGGCTGACCCAGATCAGCCATCTTTTTATTGCCGGAGTCAATGAGGGAAGTATTCCCAGAAGTGCTTCCAGAGGCGGTATCCTGTCAGATATGGATCGGGAATTTCTGGCGGAAGGCGGGGCGGTGCTGGCACCGACACCCAGACAGCAGATGTTTATTCAGCGTCTGTATCTGTATCTGAATATGACAAAGCCGTCCCGGACACTCACCATTTCTTTCGCGACCGTTTCCAGGGATGGAAAGAGTATGCGTCCCTCCTATCTGGTGTCTATGATGCAGAGACTTTTCCCGGATCTTGTGATGGAATTTCCCGAGCAGGAGCCCGTACAGAAAAGGATCACCGGCCGGGCGGACAGCCTCCATCTTCTGGCGGATCAGCTCCGTGTCTTTGTGGAGGGCGGCGCATCTGCGGACGAACAATCTGCCCGTGATTTCTCCATGATCTACGGATTTCTTACCAGTCCGGAAGTCATGCGGGATGAACGGATGCGCGCATCCGTACAGCGCCTGCGCAGTGCGGCTCTTTCTCTCTACAGGCCGGAGGTTCTGCAGAGTCCGATCGCCCGCACCCTCTACGGCAATATGATCGTCGGCAGCATCAGCAGAATGGAGACCGGGGCAAAATGCTGCCTTCGCCACCACCTTCAGTACGGGCTTCGTCTGCAGGAACGGGATCTCTACGAGTTCTCTCCCGCAGACGGCGGCAGTATCCTGCATGCAGCCCTGCAGCGCTTTGATGCCTGCCTGCAGGCGGAAGAGATTTCCTGGAAGGACTTTACGGCTGAGGAAGCCGTCCGGCTCAGTGCCCGTGCCCTGCAGGATGAGGCGGCTGTATACCGCAGCCTTCTGCTCTACAAGAGCGCCAGGGATGAAGGAAGGCTGGATAGATATGCCCGCCAGCTTCTGCGCACGGTGGACACTCTGCAGTACCAGATCAGAAAAGGAGATTTTACGCCTCTTGCATCGGAGCTTTCCTTCGGAGGCATGAACAGCACCATGCCCGCCATCCAGTTTGCCCTCGACAAGGGACGAAGACTCGTGCTCAGGGGCAGGATCGACCGTGTCGACCTGTGCGTGGAAGACGGAAGGCACTATCTGCGGATCATGGACTATAAGACCGGAAAGAATGACCTGGATGAGGACCTGATCCGAAGAGGCCTGCAGCTGCAGCTTATCATCTATATGGAGGCCCTGCTGAACGCCGGATCCGACAGCCTCGATGTCCTTGCGGAGAAAGCTTACGGCAGCCGGCCGGCCGGACCGGATGCGGGAAGGGCGGACAGCCCTGCAGATGCACAGCAGGAGATCGTGCCCTCCGCCATGCTCTATTACCGGATGAGCGACCCCGTGATCAGATGGACAGCGGCGGACATCGATCTGACCCGTCAGGAGGAAAAAGGGTCCGGCAGTAACGAAGAAGGGCTTTTCAGACGTCAGGAGACAGAGGAGATCCACGGACAGCTTCGTCCGACAGGCCTTGTCTATGAGGATGAAGAGAGTATCGACCATCTGGACAGGTCTTTTTCAGGCAGATCCGATGTCATTCCGGTCACACGAAAGAAAGCAGGCGGCTATACAGCCGCATCCCGTCTGATCGACCGGGTGAAATATGCAGAGCTGGCCGGGAAGGCCAGGGAAGCAGTCTGCAGCCTGGCGGAACAGATCCTGGACGGCGATATCAGCGCCAGCCCGGCAATACTGGATGCAAAATCCACCGCCTGCGATTACTGCCCCTACAAGGAAGCCTGCGGCTTTGACCCGCGGATCCCGGGATACAGCTTCAGAAAATAAAAGGAAGAAGCAGATAGAGCATAAGAAAAAAACAGCGAAAAAATCGGCTGTATGGGGAATAAAAAAATAACGTAAATAAGGATAACAGCGTAAAAAAGGCATAATTCGGAGAGTGGAAATGGCGATACAATTTACGCCGGTTCAGCAGAAGGTGCTGGACGCACGTGATCATAACATACTGGTGTCGGCAGCGGCCGGCAGCGGCAAGACCGCTGTTCTTGTGGAGCGGATCGTAAGGCTGGTGAGTGAAGGAGAGCATCCTCTGGATATAGACCGCCTGCTCGTTGTGACCTTTACCAGAGCAGCTGCTGCGCAGATGCGGGAGCGGATCGGCAAGGCCCTGGCCGAGAGACTTGCCCTGGATCCATCCAATACCCATCTGCAGAGGCAGGAGGTCCTGCTGCATAATGCGCAGATCACGACCATGGACAGCTTTTTTACATTTCTGCTGCGCAATTATTTCAGTGATATAGATCTGGATCCGGGATTCAGACAGATCGAACCCACGGAGAGCAGCATGATCGCCGCAGAGGTCCTGCAGGACTTTCTGGAGGAAAAGTATGCGGAAAAAGATCCTGCCTTTCTTCGATGTGTTTCCTATTTCTGTCCGGGGGCGGACGACCGTCAGCTGGAAACGCTGATCCTGGAGCTGTGTGAAAAGGCCGGCAGCCACCCTTCGCCGCAGGCATGGCTCAAAGACCGTGCCTCTGATTACGATGTTCCGGATGAAGAAGCGCTTTTTTCCACACAATGGATGCAGTCTATGATCCTGCGTCTGGCAGACCTGCTCATGGAGACGGGACTCAGCTACGAAGCCATGAAGGAGCTGTGCCGCAAGCCGGGCGGCCCGGATGTATGCCTGGCATTTCTTGAGGAGGAAAAACAGGGCCTTGTCCGGCAGATCGGCACGATCAGAGAGCAGCTTTTGCATGCGCTGGAGAAAACGGCTGCAGATCCGGAAGATCCGGATGCCCGGACTTTCGTGCCAGGTCTGTGGAAAAAGCTCTGGGAGGAGATTCAGTCAGCTGTCTCGTGGCAGTTTAAGCGCTATCCCTCCACGAGAGGAAAAAAATATGACTATATGGATGTCTCCCTCAAGGAGGCGGTCAAATCCATGCGGGATGCGGAAAAAGACAGAATTGTAAAGCTGCGGGACAATCTGGGAGGACAGACTCCGGAGGTGATCCTGGCCATGATGAAGGGCGCGAAGGAACCCCTTCAGACACTGAGCTTACTCGCGGCAGAATATGCAGACCGCTTTCTCGAGGTCAAAAAAGAGCGGCATCTGATCGATTTTGTCGATCTGGAACATTACGCGCTGGATATCCTTGCCGAGCGGCAGGAGGACGGCACGTATCTTCCGCGTCGTGCAGCCCGCGCGCTCAGAAGCCACTATGCGGAGATCCTGATCGACGAATACCAGGACAGCAATGAGGTCCAGGAGCTTCTGTTACAGATCATTTCCGGTGAGGACGAGGGACACAACAACCGTTTTATGGTGGGAGATATCAAACAGAGCATTTACCGCTTCCGCCTGGCCCGTCCCGAGATCTTCATGGAAAAATATGACAGCTACCGCCCCGATGACCCATCAACGGAGCGGATCGATCTGGACCAGAACTTCCGCAGCCGCGCCCAGGTCCTGGACTGTGTCAATTCCCTTTTCCTGCGCATCATGCGGCGCGAGGTGGGCGGGGTTGATTACAACGAATCCGTCTCACTGAAAAAGGGCGCTGTATTTGCCGGGGAAGATCTGATCCCTGAAGAGCATGATCCCTACAGAGCGGAGCTTTTGCTGCTGGATACATTACCTGCCGAAGAAGAGCAGGAGGATGGAGAAAAAAATACCGGCGCCCCGGCGGAAGCGGACTTTGGTCGGACGGCGGCCGCCGGAGACAAAGCATGGCCGGAAAACGACGAAGACCCCGGTCAGGAGGAGGAAGAAGACGGTTTTGTCTCCCTGTCAAATGAGATCCGTGAGCTCTCCGACAGGCAGAAGGAATGCCTGCTGATAGCAGGGAGGATCAAAGAGCTGGTGGGAAATCTTCCGGTCCGCGATGACGGGACCGGGGAACTCAGACCCGCCCGTTATGGAGATATTGTGATCCTGCTGCGCAGCACAGTCGGCTGGAACGAGGACCTGCGTGCTGTTTTTGCGCGCGAAGGGATACCTGCCTATGCCGAATCCAGAACAGGGTATTTTGCAGCGCAGGAGATCCGGGACATTATCGAGATGCTCCGGGTCCTGGACAATCCCCGGCAGGATATTCCCCTGTACGGTGTACTGCGCGGTTATTTCGGCGGATTCACACAGAATGAGATCGCCATGATCCATCTGGCGGCGAAAGACGACATTCTGTACGATGCCCTCTGTGTCTGTGCGGGAGAACCGGCCGCCCACGGGGCGGCAGAGGACAAAATACCGGCAGATCCTCAGGGGGCAAAAGATGAGATACCGGAAGGCTCTCAGCCCGCCGGAAACGAATCCTCTGCAGGGAATGCTGCTGCGGAAGAACTGCGCCGCAAGTGCGCGGAGTTCCTGGCATTTTTGCGCAGTTGGCGCCGGCGCGTCCGCTATTGTCCGGTTTCCGAGATCGTAACGGCTCTTTTAGAGGAGACCGGCTATCAGGATTACTGTACGGCACTGCCCGCCGGGGCCCAGAGAAGCGCCAACCTCCGGTTTCTGCAGAGCCAGGCGGACGCTTTTACCAAAACCGACTTTACGGGACTGTTTCAGTTCCTCAGATATATTGACGGACTGCATCGCCAGGAGATCGACTACGGAGAGGCCAATACCCTCGACGAAAACGCGGATGTTGTCCGGATCATGAGCATCCACAAGAGCAAGGGGCTGGAGTTTCCGGTGTGCTTTGTGGCCGGTCTGTCAAAAGGTTTTGCTTTCCGGAGTTTTGATGCATCCGGCCCCATGCTGTTCGACGGAGACTGGGGCGTCGGCATCCATTATTTTGACACTGTCTCCAGAGTCAGTGCGTCGACACTCAGGCGCGAGGAGATCGCGGAAAAGATCCGCCGGGACTGCATGGGCGAGGAACTCCGCGTCCTCTATGTAGCTTTGACCCGCGCCAAAGAAAAGCTGATCATGACGGCATCCGCCAAAGACTTTACAAAAAAACTGACAGACTGGACAGGTTCCATGGCGGGATATTTTTCCAATCCGCATGCGGACAAACTTTCGCCTTCCATGATCGCAGGCGCCTCATCTTTTGTGCAGCTGATCTGCAAGTCGGTTCTGGCATCGGAAGGAAAGGACTTTGATTTTGCTTTTCCGGATCCGGACAGCAGCCTGCCGCTTGACATACGGATCTGCACGCAGAAAGATTTGTCCATGCAGGCTGTGGAAGAGCAGTTTGACCTCTCCCGATGCGAGGAGATCCTGCGGGGGATGGAGGGCCGTCCGCTGCATGCCCAGCCCGACCCTGAAGCGGCACAGGAGCTGGCCTCCTGGTTTTTCCGGACTTATCCTCATGAAGAACTGCGGGACCTCTATGCGCAGACCTCTGTCTCTGAACTCAAGCACAGAGCCATGCGGACGCTGCAGTTTGCGGAGGAGGGAAGCACGGAATCCGCGGCGGAGCTGTTTCCGCAGCAAGCACCGGTCCCTTATCTGCCTGCTTTTCTCAGAAATGAGGAGGTGAAATCAAGTGCAGATCCTGCGGATCTGCAGGAGATTGTCGGGGCTGCTGCAGAGGAAAGCGCGCAGGATACTGCAGCAGTAAGAACACAGGATACTGCAGAGGAAAGCGCGCAGGATACTGCAGCAGTAAGGGCACAGGATAATGCAGAGAAATCTTTGCATGAAGCTGCTGGGGCAAATGCACAGGCAGCCGGTATGAGGCAGGCGGATGCCGGAGCGGGAGCGAGGCGGGGCACTGCTTTCCACAGGGTCCTGGAGCTTGTAGATTATGATCAGAGAGATGAATGGGTCAGTGATGGCTCTGCGGGATTTGAAAAACTGCAGCAATGGCTGTATGCCTTGACCGAAACAGGAAAAATAGAGAGAGAGGACCTGGAGCTTGTCAATATTTCCGGTCTGATCCACTTTTTGCGTTCACCTCTGGCCGAACGAATGACCCGGGCGCACAGCAGTAAAAAACTGTTCCGTGAACAGCCTTTTGTAATGGGGATCCCCGCCGATGAAGCCGGGGAAGGTCTGCCTCATAATGAGATGATAACGGTCCAGGGTATTATTGATGCTTTCTTTATAGAAAACGGGGAGATCGTTCTTGTGGATTACAAGACTGACCGTGTGCGTGAAGAAGGCGAACTTATCGCGCGATATCAGACACAGCTGGATCTGTACGCAAAGGCACTTGGCAGAGCATTCGGGCTTCCGGTCAGACAGAAACTGATCTATTCAACGGAACTGGGAAGACAGATTGAGCTTTAGGAGCAAGCCCTGATAAGCACGCGGTGGATTCTCTGTGAGCTGTTTTGCATTTATGTTGAAAACTTATAAAATGTATTCAAAAAAGGACATAGATAAATAGGGAAAATCCACAAGAAACAGGTGTGCTTTCTCAAATACTATGTAGAAAAAGCACAAATGATGTGTTATAATCCTAACAGATGTGCGATAGAGTTCGCATAGTCAGAAAGAAACAATCGTTGTACAACAATCTTAAGGTGTGCAAAAAAAGGAGGTCGGTTTTTATGAATTTCTTTAATGACGAGATCCATCAGGATATGGTAGACATGTATCGTGATTTTGCTCAGAATTCCTGCGCTCCGATCGCAGCTGAGCTCGACGAGCAGGAGAGATTCCCGGAAGAGAATATTCCTGTAATGGCTGAGATGGGACTTCTTGGTATTCCTTTCCCTGAGGAGTACGGCGGAGCAGGACTTGACGAAGTTTCCTATGCACAGTGCGTAGAGGAAGTTTCCAAGGTTTGCGCATCTACTGGTGTTACAATTTCCGCACATACCTCCCTTGGCACATGGCCTATTTATAAGTTCGGTACCGAAGAGCAGAAGAAGAAATATCTCCCTGATCTCTGCTCCGGTAAGAAACTCGGCGCTTTCGGTCTGACCGAGCCCGATGCAGGAACTGACGCAGCAGGCCAGAAGACCACTTTCGAAGACAAGGGCGACTACTATCTGGTTAACGGCTCCAAGATCTTCATCACCAACGCAGGCTATGCAGATGTTTTCATCGTCTTCGGTATGACTGACAAGTCCCAGGGCACAAAGGGCATCTCCTGCCTGATTCTGGAGAAGGGCATGGAAGGCTTCACCATCGGCAAGCACGAGCATAAGATGGGTATCCGTGGATCCAGCACCTGCGAGCTCGTATTCGATAACGTCAAGGTTCCGAAGGAGAACCTGCTCGGCGAAGTCGGCAAGGGCTTCAAGATCGCTATGATGACTCTGGACGGCGGCCGTATCGGTATCGCTGCACAGGCTCTTGGTATTGCTGAAGGCGCAATCGAGATCACAAAGCAGTACGTCAAAGAGAGAGCTCAGTTCGGCAAGCCCATCGCTAAGTTCCAGAACACTCAGTTCGAGCTGGCTAAGATGCAGGCCAACACAGACGCTGCAAGACTTCTGGTCTATCAGGCAGCTAACGCTGTTGACGAAGGCAAGCCTTACACATTCCTTGCTGCAGAGGCTAAGCTCGTTGCTGCCGGCAATGCAAGTGATGTTACACGTCGCTGCCTGCAGCTGTACGGCGGCTATGGCTACACCCGTGACTATCCCATCGAGCGCATGATGCGTGATGCTAAGATCACCGAGATCTATGAAGGCACATCCGAAGTTCAGATGATGGTCATCGGCGGCGCTATGCTCAGATAATCGGATCTGAATCCGAAGCATGCTGACCGCTCTGGCGGGAGGCAGCATCCAATGAATGAAAAGGCTCCGGTGCAGTCTATGCACCGGAGCTTTTTTTAGGCATCGCGGACTGTGATCCGGGAGTACTGCTGCGCGAAAGACAGCCGGCAGTAAGACGCTTGTTCCGACAGGCAGAATGCTCCGACAAGAAATCTGTGAAAACTGTGTATGAAAAAAAATATCAATTTTACAGTCCTTACATATATATTCGGACCTGTGGCCCTGTATCTGCTGATCAGTGAACTTGCAATGGAGGCAATGGATCTTGTATGGACAAGGTTTTTGCAGGATCTGATCTTTCGGGAAGCGGGTACGGCATTTTCCCATACAGCTCTTATGCTGTGGTCAGTACTGCGTATTGTGATTCCGGCCGCACTCGGGTGCCTGCCTGTCAGACGGGATGCGCAGCAGGAGAGCGCTGCTTTTGAGATCGCACAGAAAAGAAGAAAGAAAGAAAGCTTTCTGACAAAAGAGGAGCTGTCTGCCGCTTTTTATGGAATATCGGATGAAAATGTGCGGAGACAGACCATGCCTCTGCTATTATGTGCGGCAGCATTTTTGTCACTTGGCATGAATGCGTTTGTGCTCCGCTATATGCCGGATGCTGCGGGACAGATGTCTGCAGGTGAAATTCCGGGTCCTGCCGGGATGTTGATCCAGGCATTGTGCTACTGCTTTTTCATGCCCTATGTCGAGGAAACGATATTTCGCGGGATTCTCTATCCCCGGCTGCAGAGACAGTATGGAATAACAGCAGCGGTCTTTGTATCAGGGCTCCTCTTCGGAATCTGCCACGGTGTCCCTGTACAGATCGTCTATGCTTTTATCATGGGAATGCTGTTTGCGGCCGGCTATGAGGCCTTTGGCCGATTTGCCGTGCCGTTTGCCATGCATGGGGTATGTAATCTTGCTGTACTTAGCCTGCAGTGGACAAACAGGATTCAGGCTCAAAGATAGGTTCGAAGCCTTGAATCGGGAATCCCCAGCTGCTGCCGGTATTTGGCAACTGTGCGGCGAGAGATGGACGTGCCCTCCCCTTTCAGAATTTTGGCGATCTTATCATCGCTCAGCGGATGTGCGTGGTCTTCATTTCTGATGATCTCACTGACGCGGCTGCGCACAAGCCGGGCGGAAGTTTCCGCGGCATCAGAAACTGCATTACTGAAAAGATCCCGCAGCAGGAGAGGCCGTCTGTATTGGATATATTTGTTTTTGATCGCTCTGCTGACAGTGGAGGTGCTGATATCCAGCTGCTGCGCGATCGCTTCCATGGTCATGGGTCTGAGGCTGCCGCCATTTGCAAAATACTCGTTCTGGTATTCCAGGACCGCCTCCACAATGCGGATGATCGTATTACGCCTGCGCTCGATGGATGTGATGATCAGTCTGGCTCTTTCCAGCTTATTTTTAAAATAGTCTTTGAGTTCGGGATCAGAGGCTGTCCGCATCATGTGGATATAATAACCATTGTAGGTATATTCCCCCATCCACGCGTCATTAAGGGTGACTTTCCAACGGCCGTGTTCTCTCTCGATCAGAATATCGGGAACGATATATTCCGTCTGACCGCTTTCTGTATTCATGATGGGCCTGGGATTGAGCTCCCCGATCTTCTGTATGCAGGAACGGCATTTTGCGGTCGTAATGCCCAGAGAACGTGTGATGCTGCTCAGATTCCCCTGCAGAAGGTCAGGAATGAAATCCGAGATGATCCGGATCAGGACCTGGTCTGTTTCATTGCGGGCTTCCAGCTGTCTCAAAAGGCATTCCGAAATATCTTTTGAAAAAATACCCGCAGGCTCGAGGGATTTCAGATCCCGCAGACACTTGTCAACGATCTGTTCGCTGCAGCCGCAGGCGGAAGCGATCTCGCTGACGGAGCAGGTAAAAAAGCCCTTGTCATCGAGGCAGTCGATCAGATAATCGATGAGCTTCCATTCTTCATCGGAATAATCCCGTATACTGAGCTGATTTTTGAGCTGTTGGCGAAGAGAAGAGGGCTCTCGGGCGCGGATATCTCCCCTGCGGTCGGAATCTTCATCCTCATAGCGGATATAGTGATCTCTGTAGGAACTGGCAGACTCATAATGACTGTCCAGAGAATCAATGATCTCGGACTGCCGGTCCCGTTTACAGTCCAACAGCGGATTCTGCATATATTCTTCGGTCAGGAAGGCATCAAGTTCCTGATTTGTATAAGCCAGGATCTGCAGGGACTGACGCTGGTCTACAGAGAGCACCTGCTGTTGATTCTGGAAAATATTCTGCTGGAGCATAAAGACCTCTTTTCAGTGATTTTCTTCTAAATATATGTAATTATTTTAACACTTATGAACGAATTATTCCACAGCTGCGCCCGCGCCCGGGCAGATGAGGCCGGAGCAGGCGGGGCGGGAGCGGCATGTCACTGTCGATGAAAAACAGTTTCCCGGCATGTTGCTGCAGCCGTAAAAGTGTTC
>ONXK01000118.1 GCA_900321785.1 uncultured Lachnospiraceae bacterium
CCTGTCCTTGTTTTCCCGTACATCCCTCCGGCCGGCTGTCTCCGCGGTCAGCATGGCTGTAAACGGCACATGCGCTGCAATAAAGGCATTGTCCTCCGCCGACAGAAAAGAAGCCGTGCGGGGGTCATGCAGGATGCGGAAGAGCACCTTGTCGTGCACGACCTGAGTGCAGAAGTCTCCGATCAGGCAGACACGCCTGTCACGGACAGCCTGCAGAAAAGGCTGTACCTCTCCTCGATGGGCCAGAATATCGCTTGTCACGGCGCGCCGGTAGACGGCGTCGACGGGCATTCCCTCTCCGGTCAGGAGCCTGCCGCCCTCATACCGCATATGGCGGATCTCCGACACAAATGCCCTGCAGCCCGCCCTCTCAAATGCCTCTCGAAAGGCTGTAAACTCGGCTGCAGACGATCCCTTCTCCAGAAAATCCACGATCGCCACTGCGGGAAGCCCTTTATCCCCGCTCCCCTCTTTATAGATTCGCAGGAAGGTCTCCACCCAGGAGTCAAAAAGTTCGAACATCACCTGCTCGTAGCGTGTATTCATCTCCCTGTAGAGAAGAGTATTCTGATAGGTACGGCAGAGCTCCGCGTTTTCATTCATGGCGCTGCTGAAAAATGTCCAGGCGGCAGACCGGCAAAAGCGTGCTGTAGGCAGGCCTGTTCAGGATCATTTTCTCCAGTTCCGGAGAAAAGCCGAACAGGGCCCTGTAATCCTCCCTGTCCAGGTACTCCCTGATCACGCGCACCAGGATTCTCCAGGCCTGTTCCAGGTCTCTTTTCAGTTTTGCAAATCCTTCTTCGGAAAAATATTTGGGCAGGTAGCCGAATTTGATCGGCACTCCCTTATAGGTCGCTGTTCCCCGCCGCATCTCCTCAATCTGCTCTCTGCCGGAGGCGGCGTGTGCCTCAAAATTCTGCAGGACAAGCATGCGGGGTTCTTCTTCGATCGTCATTTTCATAGTATTCTCACACTTTCGGAAGGATGAAAATATTTCCAAATCTCCTGTGCCTGACGTGCCGGGATCCCCGGTACAGCAGCCAGCTGCTCCGGTGTGGCGGCGCTGATTTCCTCGATAGAACGGAAACTCCGCATCAGTGCCTTTTTGCGGGCAGGTCCCACTCCGGGAATGGCGTCGAGTCTGGAAGTGACCTGGGCCTTGCTGCGAAGGGAGCGGTGGTATTCAATTGCAAAACGGTGGGCTTCGTCCTGGATCCTGGTAATGAGCTTAAAGCCCTCGCCGGAAGTGTCGATCGGAAGCTCCACGTTGTTAAAATACAGCCCTCTGGTGCGGTGATTGTCGTCCTTTACCATTCCGCAGACAGGAATATCCAGTCCCAGTTCCTCCAGGACCGCGGTGGCAATGTTGACCTGCCCCCTGCCGCCGTCCATCATGATGAGGTCGGGAAAGCGGGTAAAACTCCCCAGCTCTGCATCCAGGTTCTTTTCCTCCATTTCCTGCTGCTCCTCCAGTCCGTGGCGGAAGCGGCGGGTAAGGACCTCCCGCATGCAGGCATAGTCGTTGGGCCCCGCAACCGATTTGATGCGGAACTTCCTGTAATCGCTCCGCTTGGGTTTCCCGTTTTCATAGACTACCATGGATCCGACATTGGCAAAACCGCTGATGTCTGAAATATCGTAGGCCTCCATACGGCGTACGGACGCAAGCCCCAGAAGATCCGCAATCTCCCTGACCGCACCGATGGTGCGTCCTTCTTCGCGGCGGAGACGCTCCCGGTCCTTCTGCAGGATGATGGAAGCATTCTGGACCGCCAGTTCAACGAGCTTTTCCTTCTTTCCTTTTTTAGGGACAAAAAGGGTGACTTTACTGCCGCGGCGGGCGCTGAGCCAGTCCTCCAGCAGCTGATGGTCCTCCGGCTCAAGCGGAAGAAAGATCTCACGGGGCACAAAGGGGGTCGCCGCATAAAACTGTTTGATAAACTCCGAGAGGATGGAGCTCTCCGACTGGCCGCCGACATGGGTCATATAGTGATGCTCGCGGCCCATCAGCTTGCCGTCCCGGACAAAAAAGACCTGGATGACACCGTCCGCGTCCGCATTCTCCTTTTCCACCGCGACTCCAAGGATATCCCGGTTCTCACCGACACCATCGGACATTTTCTGTTTCTGCGCGACCTGCTGTACATTCTGCAGCAGATCTCTCCAGCGGATCGCCTCCTCAAAGCGCATCTCTTCCGATGCCTTCTCCATTTTTTCCGTCAGGTCGCGTAAAACAGGCTTGTAATTGCCGGACAGAAATTCCAGCGCCATGTCGATCCGGCTGCGGTAGTCTTCTTCGGAGACCTGTCCTGTGCAGGGCCCGCAGCAGCGGTCCATATGGAAATTGAGACAGGGACGATCCTTCCCGACATCCCTGGGCAGGACACGATTGCAGTCCCGCAGGCCGTACATCCGGTTGATCAGCTCAATGGTGCTGCGCACCGCCTGTGAACTGGAAAAAGGGCCGAAATACTTTGCCTTATCCTTTTTCATCTGCCTGGAAAACAAAATGCGGGGATAGGCCTCGCCGACCGTCACCTTGATATAGGGATAGGTCTTGTCGTCCTTTAAAAGCGTGTTGTATTTGGGACGGTGCTCCTTGATCAGATTGTTCTCCAGGATCAGGGCCTCCAGTTCGGAATCCGTCACAATATACTCGAACCGGTCGATCTGTTTGACCATACGGTCAATCTGAGGGCCCCTGCCGATTATTTTGCGAAAATAAGAGCGGACGCGATTGTGGAGGTTGACCGCCTTACCCACATATATAATCGCATCCTGCTCATCATGCATGATATATACGCCGGGCTGCGCCGGCAGTTTCTTAAGTTCCTCAGAAAAATCTTTCATTCTTTTCCGACCATGCCGCTCGTCAGAGCGGCAACGCGAGGAGAAATTCGCGGAGGCGATTTCTCCGATGCGATCACAGGATGTTTACAGCCGCTCCGCAGTACAAACCTCCGGGGCAAAACCCCGTATCGGCAGATTGATCACTTCTTTTCTCCAAAAATATCATCCAGAGAGACCTGGGAATACCTGCCTTTGGATGCAGTATTCCTTCTGCGCGGTTCCTCCGCTTCGTCCAGTTCTTCCTGCCTGTCATCATGCACACCGGCATCATCTGCAGAGACTTCCTCCGGGGCAGAGTCTTCCGCCGCGGCAGGTTCTTCATCATTTACAGAGTCTTCCACCGCGGCAGGCTCTTCATCATTTACGGAGTCTTCCACCACGGCAGGCTCTCTCTCTTTTACAGAGTCTTCCACCGCGGCAGGCTCTTCTTTTACGGGCTCCTCCGCTGCAATGGGCTCTTCTTTTTTTGCAGACATCTCATCTGCATCCGCTGCGGTCTGCACAGATACCGGCGCTTTCGCAGCTTCTCCGGATACAGACCCCTCCACGGTCTGTACAGCTTCCGGCTCTTCCGCGTCTTCTACGGCTTCTTTCTCTGTCTGCAGTTCTGTTTCAACCGCCGCCTGTCCGCCGTTTCGTTTTTCCCGTACCTCGTTGAACATCTGCATGAACTCCTTGCCGGTGATGGTCTCCTGTCTGATCAGGAACTCGGCGATAACATCCATGGCGTCCATGTTCTCGGAGAGAATACGCTTAGCTTCCGCGTAGCTGGTCTCCAGAATCCGGCGGACCTCCTCGTCAACAGCTGCCGCAGTCACATCACTGCAGTTGAGGACAGCGCGTCCCTCAAGATACTTGCTCTCGACAGTCGCCAGTCCCATAAGACCGAAGCGCTCGCTCATGCCGTACTGAGTCACCATATTGCGGGCCAGAGCTGTCGCGCGCTCGATATCGTTGGAGGCACCCGTGGTGACACTCTCAAACTTCAACTCTTCCGCGGCGCGGCCGCCCAGGAGACCGATGATGATGGCCTCGAGCTCCGCCTTGCTGTTGAGGTATTTTTCTTCTTCAGGAACCTGCATGACATAACCCAGGGCACCCATGGTACGGGGCACGATGGTGATCTTCTGAACAGGTTCGGAATTTTTCTGCACTGCACTGATCAGAGCATGGCCGACCTCGTGATAGGACACGATCCGGCGCTCTTCTTTGCTCATGATGCGGTCCTTTTTCTCCTTGCCGACCAGGACCTGCTCGACAGCTTCAAACAGATCTTTCTGGCACACATACTGGCGATGATCCTTGACCGCGTTGATGGCGGCTTCGTTGATCATATTGGCAAGGTCGGATCCCACGGCGCCGCTGGTCGCCAGAGCAATTTCTTCAAGATCGACGGTCTCATCCATCTTGACCGCTTTGGCGTGGACCTTCAGAATGGCGACACGGCCCTTGAGGTCGGGACGGTCAACAATGATGCGGCGGTCAAAACGGCCGGGACGCAGAAGGGCCTTATCCAGGATCTCGGGACGGTTGGTCGCGCCGATGATCAGGATACCCTTGGATGCCTCGAATCCGTCCATCTCGGAAAGCAGCTGGTTCAGGGTCTGCTCACGCTCCTCATTGCCTCCGCCGTAACGGGAATCACGGCTGCGGCCGATGGCGTCAATTTCGTCGATAAAAATAATGCAGGGTGCATTCTTATTGGCTTCTTTAAAAAGGTCTCGTACACGGGACGCGCCCACACCGACATAGAGTTCGATGAAATCCGAACCCGTCAGAGAGAAAAACGGTACATGCGCCTCGCCTGCAACGGCCTTGGCCAGAAGGGTCTTGCCGGTTCCGGGAGGCCCGACCAGCAGAGCGCCCTTGGGGAGCCGGGCACCGATCTTGACATAGCGGCCGGGATTGTGCAGGAAATCAACGACCTCCACAAGTGACTCCTTGGCTTCGTCCTCACCTGCGACATCCTTGAAGGTGACGCCTGTCTCCTTCTGCACGTATTCCTTTGCCGTGCTCTTGCCCACGCCCATAATGCCGCCGCGGCCTCCGCCCATGCGGCGAAAGAGTATGCTGAGCAGCCCCCACATCAAAAGGACGGGGAGCACATAGGACAGCAGGAAGGACATGACCATGCCGGAGCTGTCAGGGACATAGGGATTATAAGTGATCTTCGCATCCACAAGACGCTGGGTCAGGGCATCTTCAGACTCGGCCATTCCTGTATAAAGCACAGCATCTGAATCCTTGAGATGGATCTCCAGGCGGTCTGACTTCCTGTCTACCTCTGTAACCTTATCCTGCTGGATATATTTAATAAAATCATTGTAGGAAATCTTTCGTGATTCCCCGTTGTCCCGCATGAAATAAGTGAAGGCCGCGAACAGAATGACCGTGATCAGCAGAAGCATAAAAAGGTTCTGACGGGGCTGACCGTTCCGGTTTCCCTTACCGTCATCTCCGTCTCCATTTCCGCCGTTCCCGTTTCCGTTCCTGCGGTTTCCGCTGCCGTTATCTCCTCCACGGCTGTCTCTGTTTCCGCTGCCGAAAATATCGCCCGGATCAAAAAAGCTGAACCCGCGGCCTGTTCCGGACCTGTTTGTATGATCTATTATTCCAAACATCTGATAACCTGATTCTCTCCTGTTTCCAACTCCAGGGCCCGCCAGCGGGTCCTGCGTCCATGCGAAGCATGGTTTGTTACCTGCAAAACGTCGGTTTTGTGCTCTGCACAAAATGCCGTTTATCTATTATAAAGAAGAAATGGATGCAAGGCAATCATTTGTTTTTCTACTGCACAGGCCCTGCTGAAAATAGAGCGGCTTTTGTGCATCACTATTTCGGCGGGGCGCTCCCGCTCCGTGAAAAAAAGCGGAGATAAGCATCAGAAAGCGCTTATCTCCGCACGTTATTGTTTTATTTATTGTTCTTTTTTGTTTTCACCATCTCCGCGGTCGCCCGGCTCACTGTTTTCTTCAGACTTTTCGTCCGGGTGATATGATGTGCTGTCAGACAGGGGATACAGCGTATTTATTCTTTCACGCCGCCGGCTGTGACGCCGCCCACAATGTAACGGGACAGCAGAAGGTAGACGATGATGACAGGGAAGATCGCGAATGCGATCATGGCGTAAACCTGGCCCATATCAAAGGTCTTCCAGTCAGAATTTCGCACGCAGCTCTGCCAACAGGATCGGCAGGGTCTTTTTCATCTTGCTGCGGATGATCAGGTTGGGTGTGAAGTAGTTGTTCCAGCTCTCGACAAAGGTGAAAATCGCCTGTACCGCAATGGCCGGTTTCATGAGGGGAAGCACGATCGTATTGAAAATACGGATCTCCCCTGCACCGTCGATCCGTGCCGCTTCCAGAAGAGATCCCGGAAGGTTGGAATCCATGTACTGCTTCATAAAGAAGAAGGTGACCGGCGCCGCGATTTTGGGAACGATCAGCGGAACATAGGAGTCAGCCAGATGCATAGAGGTCATCAGACGGATAAAACCAAGTGCCGTGACCTGTGTCGGGATCATCATGATCGCGAGGATGAAAGTGAAGATTGCTTTCTTGCCCTTGAAGTCATAACCGTGGATCGCGTATGCAGTCATGGCGGAAAAATACACGCACAGGGCCGCGCTGCTGAAGGCAATGACCATCGAGTTGATCATGCCCCGGACCACCGGTATAGGGCCACGAAACAGATTGGTCATATTTTTGACCAGATATACGCTCGGAAAAGCGGCAAAGCCGGTCTTGAGCTGATTGTTGGAGCGGGTAGTGTTTACAAAGAGCACATAGAACCAGACCAGGCACAGAAACGTCACCAGGATCAGCACCACATAGGCGATAAACCTTCTGAGCCCTACGGAAGACTGTCCTCCCTTTTTATTATTCTCAGTCATTTCATCTCCCTTTCCGCCGTCGCTTTAAAGACGATCATGCTCAGAATGCCGGTGATGATCAGCAGGATCACGGACAGGGCACCGGCCATGCCGTAGTTCTTGCTGAACAGGTGATTG
>ONXK01000093.1 GCA_900321785.1 uncultured Lachnospiraceae bacterium
AGGTGTCGGTCATCAGGCAAGTGTTGTAGGCTCTCCGACTGACAGATTTCCGCGCCCGGGAGCGCTCTGGGCAGGTGCATTCACGGGTGCTGCGGGAGCGGTCTTGTCCGCGGCAGGGGAATTATCGACGATTCCCTTGAGGGAAGCGGCAAGACCGGCAATGCCCTGGATTTCGGAAGGGATGATGATCTTGGTCGCTTTGCCGTCTGCGGCCTGGGCAAATGCCTCCAGGCTCTTGATGGTCAGAACAGCTTCGTCAGCTCCCGCCTCGCGGATCATGCGGATACCGTCCGCATTTGCCTCCTGCACTTTGCGGATCGCTTCCGCGCGGCCTTCTGCCTCTTTGAGCATACGTGCAAGAATGGTCGCCTGTTTATCTGCTTCTGCCTGCAGGATCATGGATTCCTTGCGGCCCTCAGCGACGAGGACTGCGGACTTCTTCTCACCTTCCGCCTTCAGAATGGATTCACGTCTCTCACGTTCTGCCTTCATCTGTTTTTCCATTGCTTCGCGGATCGCTGTAGGCGGTGTGATGTTTTTAAGCTCAACACGGGTGACTTTGATACCCCAGGGATCGGTCGCGACATCCAGAGAGGAACGCATCCTGGTGTTGATGATCTCACGGGAAGTCAGAGTCTCATCCAACTCCATATCACCGATGATATTTCGAAGAGTCGTTGCAGTCAGGTTTTCAATCGCCATGATCGGGCTCTCCACACCGTAGGTATAGAGTTTTGCGTCCGTGATGCGGAAGAAGACGATCGAATCGATCTGCATTGTGACGTTATCCTTTGTGATCACGGGCTGCGGCGGGAAGTCAACGACCTGCTCCTTGAGGTTGACCCTGCGGGCTACACGGTCGATAAAGGGCACCTTGAAGTGCAGACCTGCCGGCCAGGTATCCATATATGTGCCCAGTCTCTCCAGAATATATGCATGTTCCTGAGGAACGATCTTGACACAGGATGTGACAATGATCAGAAGAATAAAGATCAATAATACAAAAAGAATAAATGTAGGAACCATTCTGTTTCCCTCCTTGAGACAATGCTCTTACTTACATTTTCCGGCTTTCTGTTTACGCGGTTTTCTTATCTACGATCAGCTTGACTCCCTGGATCGAACGGACCCTTGCAGTTTCCCCTTTTTCAATGGTCAGGTCACTGTCGGCAGATCTGGCCATCCAGTACTGGCCGTCTACCTGCACTTCACCGGTTCCGCGCAGATTGTCAATCTGTTCTGTTACAAGCACTTCCCTGCCGATCATACGGTCCAGGCTGGTCGCTCCCTTACCCTTATTCATATATTTCAGGGCAAGCGGCCTGGTGACAAGCAGCAGTATGAGTGATACAGCGGCAAAAGCGCCTGTCTGCAGCCATACCGGCGCACCGAGAAATGTGAGGATCAGTGCAACGATCGAACCGCCGGCAAACCAGATTGTCGTCAGTCCGGCAGTAAGTGCCTCGATCACAAGAAGCGCAGCTGTCAGCAGCAGCCATGTATACACAGCATTCATATTCTACCTCCATCCATAAACGTACACTTCCGCGAACGACTTATAAATAGTAGCACAGGTTTTCAGACGTCTCAATGAATAATTCATTAAACTATTGTGAATGTTTGCATCCTGTCACTATCCAGATGCTGCTGAAAATAGTGCGCCTTTTGTGCATCACTATGTCGGTGGGATGCTCCCGCACCAGCTTCTATACCCGCTGCATACGTCTCTGCCTGGCGGCTTCAAACAGGAGGATTCCCGCTGCCATGGCGGCATTGAGGGATTCCGCCCCGCCCTCCATGGGAATAATGATTTTTTCGTCCGCCTGCGCGGTCAGGGCTTCAGAGAGTCCGTTTCCCTCGTTGCCGATCAGAAAAGCACAGCCGCCGGTCAGCGGCAGTGCATCGTATGCTCTTTTGCCGCCAAGATGGGCAGCATAACTGCGGATCCCGCTCTGCCGCAGAATCTGCAGTTCTGCGCACAGGTCGCCGCTGACATAGAAGGGCATACGAAAAATGGCGCTCATAGTCGCCCGGACAACTTTGGGATGAAACAGATCCACCGTGCCGCGGCTCATCAGGATTCCGGTTGCACCGGCCGCCTCGGCAGTCCTGAAGATCGTCCCCAGATTGCCGGGATCCTGAATATCTTCCAGGACGAGCAGAAGAGGTTCTTTTTTCCGGTCAGGCGCATCCCCTTTTTCCTCCGGCAGGTCTGTCTCTGTATCCCTGACTTGTCTCCGGCCGAGCAGTGCTTCACGGCTGTAGACAGGCATGCCGGCCACACACAGGATCCCCTGCGGAGTCGATGTATCCGCCGCCTTTGACATAACCTCTTCAGAGACGATGGTCAGAGGATGTTCCCGCAGAAGCCTCTGTTCTCTCTCTGATGCGTTCCGCATCCGGTTTTCAGTCACATAGACTTCCCTGATATACTGCCCGGGCGTATCCGTGCAGAGTCTGGATCCCTCTATTATGAACAGGCCTGTCTCCCTGCGGAGTTTTGCTTTTTTCTGCAGTTCAACCAGTTTCCGGATCCGCGGATTTGCGGGGGAAGTAATGATGTCGGGCATTCCGTTCCTTTCGTTCATCTAGTGAAAAAAATAAAGAGGACGCGCAGAGCCCGCCCTCTTAATTCGTAATACAGTGTGACGATTCATGGTCATCAAAGATTCTGGCTGATCCTGTATTCGTACTCCGGGAATTCCTTGGTCATGGCCAGTGCCTCTTCAATGTCGAGATCGACAAACTTGCCGTCGCGGTAGCATACGACGCGGTTGGTCTTGCCCTGCAGAAGGATATCTGTCGCATAAGCGCCCATGATGGAAGCATAGTAGCGGTCCTTACAGGTGGGAGCGCCGCCGCGCTGCATGTAGCCCAGGATGGTCGCGCGGGTCTCAATGCCGGTGGCAGCTTCTATCCTCTTGGCCATCGACGTGGAGTGGCCGATGCCTTCGGCGTTGATGATCAGATGGTGTTTTTTGCCTCTGCGGCGGTTCTCAATGATATGATCTACGAGAGCCTGCTCATTATAATCATATTTTTCGGGGATCAGAATATCCTCGGCGCCGTTGGCCACACCGCACCAGAGGGCGATATAGCCGGCATGGCGGCCCATGACCTCGATGATAGAGCAGCGCTCATGGGAGGAGGAAGTGTCCTTGACCTTGTCAATGGCTTCCATAGCCGTATTGACTGCGGTGTCAAAGCCGATGGTGTACTCGGTGCAGGTGATATCCAGGTCGATGGTACCGGGAAGGCCGATGGTATTGATGCCCTGTCTTGCCAGCGCCTGTGCGCCGCGGTAAGATCCGTCACCGCCAATAACGACAATACCGTCGATCCCGTGCTTGCGGCAGATATCCGCAGCTTTTGCCTGAACCTCCGGCTCCTTGAACTCGAGGCATCTTGCCGTTCCGAGGATCGTGCCACCGCGCTGGATGATGTTTGCCACATCGACAGACTTCATCTCAAAGATCTCCTCGTTGAGAAGTCCCTTGTATCCGCGCATGATACCCTTGACTTTGACCTTGTTGGCCAGAGCCTCACGTACGACCGCACGGATCGCGGCATTCATACCGGGGGCGTCGCCGCCGCTCGTCAGCACACCGATTGCATTGAACTCTTTATTTGCTTCCATAAATACCTCCTCTGCCGGAGCCCGGGTAGATGTATGTCAGGAATCCGCCGCGCTGTACACAGAAAAAAATGCGCGGTCTCCTGTCAGTATTTGTGTTTAAAAAAGAACACTTAGTTAGCATAATTTTAGACCATTCAACCAATGAATGCAACTAAAAACATATTACCGGGAGATTTTCGGCTGCAGGCTGGTTACTGCTCACACCGTGACCAGTGACGGGGCGTTTTTCGCACTTACTGCAGTACCACATTGTCCCTGCCGCAGATTCCTTCAAGAAAGCCGATCACAGCTTCTCCGGCACGGATTCCCTGCCCGGGCGGAAGCGTTTTTCTGGCTTTGCGGTCCTCGATATAGATGACGACCTGATCCCGCCCGCCATGGTCCGCGACAGTGCGCAGGACCTCCTGCTCTTTCTCTTTCCAGGCGTCATAGGAGGGGAAGCGCAGCCAGACTCTGCGGGGGACATCGTCAAAGGAGACGATCTTCTCCGCGATCAGCTTCCCGTCTTTTTCCTCTTCAAGAGAGACACGCCCCTTTATGAAGACCTTGCCGTCCTCATTGAGAATATCGGCACTGGATTCATAGGTGCGGGGAAAGACGATGACTTCCACAGTCCCGGTCATATCCTCGATCGTGAGGAAGGCCATGACCTGGTCGTTTTTGGTATATTTGATCTTCTTTTCGGAGATAATGCCGCCGATGACAGCAGTCTGCCGGTCTGTCAGTCCGGTTCTGTTTTCGCCGCCGGCGCCTCCCGCAGCCGCAGAGCCGGAGGAAGCGGCGGAAGCCATTGACGCGGCTAAGACAGGATCCGTCATGCCGGATCCGGCCGCTCCGTCCATTCCTTCCCCGTCCTCGTCCAGGACGAAATCCGCTGCTTTGGCAGTCACCCGGCTCTTCCAAAGCCCCTCGTAGGCTTCCAGAGGGTGGCCGCTGACATAGATGCCCAGAACTTCCTTCTCAAAAGACAGCCGCAGTTCATCCGGGTACTCACCCACATCGGGCATGCGGATCTCGTAGTCTTTTTTATCCTCTTCATCGGCAATGTCAAAAAGTGACATCTGGCCGGCCATATCGTTCTTCCGGGAGGACTGGAGGTCATCCATGATGCGCATATATACGCTCATCATCTGCTTCCTTGTGGCGCCCAGGCAGTCCAGCGCCCCCGCCTTAATGAAGTTTTCCACTGTGCGCTTGTTGACATCCTTGTCCTGTCCGGCCATGCGGGTCAGGAAATCCCGAAGGTCCCTGAACGGCCCCCGCAGGTTCCGCTCTCTGACGACTGCGTCGATCACGGGGCGGCCGACGCCTTTGATGGCAGTCAGCGCATAGCGGATGCCGCCGGAGGAGACGGAGAATCCGGCCTCGCCCTCATTGAGATCGGGGGGCAGGATGCGGATCTTCATGGACCGGCATGCCAGGATATAGGAGGCGACCTTGGTCGGATGGTCGATGACCGATGTCATCAGGGCTGCCATAAATTCCATGGGATAATAGTATTTGAGCCAGGCCGTCTGATAGGCGACAACCGCATAGCAGGCCGCATGCGACTTATTGAAGGCATACTTGGCAAAATCCATCATGGTGTCATATATGCCGGAGGCAACCTTTTCGTCGATGCCGCGCGATTTACAGCCCGGGACATTTTCCGCAGGATTTCCATAGACGAAATTGCGGCGTTCCTCCTCCATGACCTTCTGCTTCTTTTTACTCATGGCGCGGCGGACCAGATCGCTCCTGCCCAGCGTATAGCCGCCGAGGTCCCGGACGATCTGCATGACCTGCTCCTGGTAGACGATACAGCCGTAGGTAGGCTTGAGTATGGGCTCGAGCTCGGGGCATGCGTAGTGTACCGATCCGCGGTTGTTTTTGCCCTCGATATACTGCGGGATAAAGTCCATGGGGCCCGGCCGGTAGAGAGAGATGCCTGCGATGACATCCTCGAAGTTCTCCGGGCGCAGTTCCTTCATGAACCCCTGCATGCCGCCCGACTCCAGCTGGAAGATTCCGTCTGTCCTGCCGGAGGAAATATAGCGGTAGACATTGGGGTCGGCATAGTCCAGCCTGTCCATGGAAACCACAGGCCCCAGAGGGTTCTGCGCGGGGCGCACAGGCCCGACAGCAGGCTCGGAGGGCGGGTAGGCCCCGCCTGCCATCTCGATGGAGTGATTGGCCATCTCGACGGCATTCTGGATGACAGTGAGGGTCCGCAGCCCCAGAAAGTCCATCTTGAGAAGGCCCAGTTCCTCAATGGTGGTCATGGGGAACTGCGTCGTAGTGGAACCGTCCTGGGCGCGCGCAAGAGGGACCAGATCCTCTGCAGGCTCCGAACAGATCACGACGCCCGCCGCGTGGACGGAAGCGTGCCTGGGCAGGCCCTCCAGACGCAGGCTCATGTCGATCAGCTTGCGGACCCGGTCATCATTCTCATAGGCATTGCGAAGATCCGGGCTCTGTTTGAGCGCCTTCTGCAAAGTGATGCCCAGCTCCTGGGGGACCATCTTGGAGATGGAATCCACATATCCGTAGGGCAGGTCCATGACACGTCCCACATCGCGGATCACCCCGCGGGCTGCCATGGTCCCGAAGGTGATGATCTGCATCACGCGGTCCCTGCCGTATTTTTTCGTGACATAATCGATGACCTCACCCCGGCGCTCGAAGCCGAAATCCACGTCGATATCGGGCATGGACACGCGCTCGGGGTTGAGGAAACGCTCAAACAGGAGGTTATAGCGGATGGGGTCAATATCTGTGATCCCCAGCGAATAGGAGACAATAGAGCCCGCCGCACTTCCGCGCCCGGGGCCGACCATGATCCCGTTCTCACGGGAAAAATTGATATAGTCCCAGACAATGAGAAAATAGTCGACATATCCCATCTGACGGATCGTGCCCAGCTCATATTCCAGCCTTGCCAGCAGATCCGCAGCAGTGACACCGGAATAGTCCGCATCTTTGTTTTTTTCATCAAAAACACCGGGATAGCGCTTTTCCATCCCGTCGTGACAGAGCTTGTTCAGATAGGTCCAGGAGTCATAGCCCTCGGGAACATCGAAGTGAGGGAGTTTGGTGACGCCGAATTCGATCTCCACGTGGCAGCGGTCCGCTATGCGCCGGGTATTGTCGAGAGCCTCCTTTGCATAGGGAAAGAGGCTGCGCATCTCCTCTTCACTCTTGACGTAGAACTGTCCGCCGGGATAGCGCATGCGGTTTTCGTCCGCCAGCTTTTTGCCCGTCTG
>ONXK01000005.1 GCA_900321785.1 uncultured Lachnospiraceae bacterium
CGGCTGTGAGCCTGCTGCCATCGGTGCCGATCTCAATGGTATCGCCCTCGGATACCTGGTCCGCCAGGATCAGGCGGGCGCCTGCTGTCTCAACATTTTTCTGGATGTAGCGCTTGAGCGGTCTTGCGCCATAGGCAGGGTCGTATGCAGCTTCCGCCACAAACTGCTTGGCATCGTCTGTGAGACGGATGTCGATGCGGCGGTCTGCAAGACGTCTGTTCAGGTCATCGACGATCAGATCGATGATAGCCTTGATGTCATTTCTGGAGAGAGGATTGAACATTATGGTCTCGTCCAGACGGTTGAGGAATTCGGGCCGGAAAGTGCCGCGCAGAAGATTCTGCACCTTTTCTCTTGTGTAGGAAGAGATTTCCCAGTGTTCGGGCTCATCCATGAGGCTTCCGGAAAGGGAACCTCCCTCTTCCGCGCCTTCATCGAAGTTGAATGTCACCTTGTCACTGCTCTTTGCAGCCTTTTCACGGTTCTCGATATCCGCGAGGATCTCCTGGGCGCCGATATTGGAGGTCATGATCAGGATGGTGTTCTTGAAGTCCACGGTCCTGCCCTGAGAGTCCGTGATCCGTCCGTCGTCAAGGACCTGCAGCAGGACGTTGAAGACGTCGGGATGGGCCTTCTCGATCTCGTCAAAGAGGACGACGGAATAGGGCTTCCTGCGGACAGCCTCTGTCAGCTGACCGCCTTCCTCGTATCCGACATATCCGGGCGGCGCTCCGATCAGTCTGGAGACCGAGAACTTCTCCATGTATTCGCTCATATCGATACGGACCATGTTCTTTTCATCATCAAAGAGGGCTGCCGCCAGAGCCTTGGCCAGTTCGGTCTTACCGACACCGGTAGGGCCCAGGAAGAGGAAGGATCCGATGGGCTTATCGGGATCCTTGATGCCCGCCTTGCTGCGGATGATCGCCTCTGTGACACGTGTCACGGCTTCATCCTGTCCGATGACACGTCGATGCAGTTCGTCTTCCAGATGAAGGGTCTTGGAGCGCTCGCTCTCGGTCAGCTTGCTGACAGGGATACCTGTCCAGCGGGACACGATGCGGCTGATCTCATTGTCCGTCACGCGGTCGTGTACGAGGGAGTCCTCTCCGCTGTGCGCTGCCTCCTCGCTCTGGGCCAGTTCTTTGCGAAGCTGGGGCAGGCGGCCGTACTGCAGCTCCGCGGCACGGTTCAGATCGCCGTTCTGCTGCGCGATCTGGATCTCGCTGCTGACCGCATCGATCTCCTCACGCAGTCTGGACAGATTGTCGGAACGGTTCTTCTCATTCTCCCACTGGGCTTTTTTCGCCGCAAAGGAATCTTTGAGTTCCGCCAGTTCCTTCTGGAGATCTTCAAGACGCTCACGGCTGAGTTTGTCCTCTTCCTTCTTGAGGGCTGTTTCCTCGATCTCCAGCTGCAGGATCTTGCGCTGCTGTTCGTCCAGTTCCGTGGGCAGAGAATTCATCTCTGTCTTGATCAGGGCGCAGGCCTCATCCACGAGGTCGATTGCCTTGTCGGGAAGGAAACGGTCCGAAATATAGCGGTTGGAAAGCACGGCTGCGCTGACAAGAGCATTGTCGAGGATCTTCACGCCGTGGTAGACCTCGTAGCGTTCCTTCAGGCCGCGGAGGATGGAAATCGTGTCTTCTACCGTAGGTTCATCCACCAGCACGGGCTGGAAACGGCGCTCAAGAGCGGCGTCCTTCTCGATGTACTGTCTGTACTCCTTGAGGGTCGTTGCACCGATGCAGTGAAGCTCGCCGCGGGCCAGCATGGGTTTGAGCATATTGCCGGCATCCATGGCACCCTCGGACTTGCCGGCACCGACGATGGTATGCAGTTCATCGATGAAGAGCAGGATCTCGCCCTCGCTCCCCTTGATATCCTCAAGGACCGCTTTGAGACGTTCCTCGAATTCGCCCCTGTACTTGGCACCGGCCACAAGAGAGCCCATATTCAGAGAGAAGATCTTCTTGTCCTTCAGGCCGTCCGGAACATCGCCACGGGCGATCCTCTGTGCCAGCCCCTCGACAACGGCTGTCTTGCCGACACCGGGCTCACCGATCAGAACAGGGTTGTTCTTGGTCTTTCTGGAAAGGATCCTGATCACATTGCGGATCTCGGCATCCCTGCCGATCACGGGATCCATCTTCTGCGCCCTGGCCTTGGAAACAAGCTCTTCGCCGTATTTTTCCAGGGTGTCATAGGTCGCCTCGGGATTGTCGCTGGTCACGCGCTGGTTGCCGCGCACTGTGGACAGGGCCTTGAGAAAAGTCTCCCGGTTGATGCCGTAGTCCTTGAACAGGCCTTTCAGCGTGCGGTCCGCGTTTTTGATCAGGGACAGGAAGAGGTGCTCGACACTGACATACTCATCGCCAAGCGCCTTTGCCTCGCTCTCTGCGCCCAGCAGGGCCTTATTCATCTCTCCGCCCACATAAACGCGAGAGTCGCCGCCCTGAACCTTGGTGAGGCCCTCTACGGCGCTTTGGACGCGGTTTTTAAAGGAGCCCGGATCGATGCCCATCTTCTCGATCAGCTTGAGAATCAGGCTGTCCTCGAGCGTGAGCAGGCTGTAGAGCAGGTGCTCCTGTTCGATCTGCTGATTGCCGTATTCATATGCCAGCTTTTCACACTGGTTGATCGCTTCTATTGATTTCTGTGTAAATTTCTGTATATTCATGGGATACTCCTTTCTAATCTGATGCGGCTTTGGTAAAAACCGCTTTGCAAAACAAGCCGGAAGAAAAATATCCTGTGATCCAAATGCAATGATGTTGAGGTCAAAAATCTTTTTCCAGTTGAGGTTCGTCTGCAGCACCTTTTGGCCCTGACATCATGCAATGCAAGGTAAATACAATCTATCCTTTCTATACGCATTACCTCATTGCTTATCTTGTTCTATTAGAACTATAACACATATAATCAAAATGTCAACGCTTTTTTATTCTTTTTTCAAGCTCTCTTTCATGTGCATGTTTCTGTCAGCTTTTGACCTCTGCATCACCCTGTCCTGTTTTAAATCCTGCTGCTGTTTTGGGTCTGTACAGATAACTGCCTGCCCGGATCTGCTGCTGTTTCCGATAAAAAAAGCAGGCGGCGGAAAAAAAGATATGCTGCCCCGGCAGGTTTTGTATTTCACTTTCCTGCCTGGGACAGCATATCATAATCCGTGCCTGCTGCATTAGCATCGGGCTTTATAATTCGTGGTAATCTTCCGCATCGATAATATCGGGATCAGACGTGTCAAACCGGGCACTGCCGCCGCTGCCTGCCGCGGCATTCCGGCCAGTCTTTTTTCTCTTGCTGCCTTTTCTGGCCGACTTCGAATACTGGTCAACACGGCGTGTGATCCACAGATCGGAGACTCCGTTGAACAGAAGGGCGATTCCGCCGATCCGGGTCATGGTCAGTGCAATGCCAAAGGCATGATTGACCAGGATCAGTCCCAGGACAATGGTCAGCACAGCTGCAAGGAGAGAAACCCACCATTTGCGGTAGTGCGCTCTGGAGAGCGTAAAGGTCTCCAGGAGATTGATCACGCCGCTCAGGGTGATCAGATAGCCGAGTACAGTGGGAATTATTGCGGCAAAGTCCTTCGGATTGAAAAGAATCATTCCTCCGGCCACAGTCACTATAATTCCGACGATCAGATTCAGGCCGCCTCCGACGCCCCCCGTCTGCCTTTTTCTGCGCATGTATGACAGGATCGAAGTGATGCCTCCTGCCATTACCACAATACCGACAGCATAAGCCGCCAGCTTTAAGGCACTGGACGGCCAAACGATCAGGAGTATTCCAAGGATCAGAGATCCGAAGGCATATATTTTCCTGCTGCTGGAATAATTACTCATCATGTTGATCTCACCCCCTTACTGCCGTTTCCATTCGTCATTCAACGGCAGTCTGCCGCTTCCATTCGTCATTCTCTGGCAGTCTGCCGGTCCTGCTCCTGCATATCAGAAGCCGCAGGATCAGAAGATTCCTGCATCGGTTCCGCCTGTTCCTCCAGAAAGCTGTCCAGCAGCGCGTAGATTTCCTCCCTGCCGCTCCTGGTCTGTCCGGACCAGGGGACGATCCGAAGGGATCCGGTGTCGGTGGAAGCATTCTGCACATGACTCTCTTCGCGCAGAGTCCTGCGAAGAAGCGCAACCTGTTTCTGGATCTGACTGCGTTTGATCTTGTCTGCTTTGGTTGCGATGATGACCGGGGTAAAACCGGCCTGAAGGATCCAGTCATACATCATCACATCCTGTCCGGTCGGCTCGTGGCGGATATCCAGGAGAAGAAAGACGGCGCGAAGCTGTCTGCTGGTATGCAGATATCGCTCGATCATCTTTCCCCATTGTTCCTTGACCTTGACATTGGCTTTTGCGTAGCCGTAGCCGGGCAGGTCCACAAGATGAAAGGCACCGTTGATCTCATAATAATTGATGGTCTGTGTCTTTCCGGGCTGGGAACTGACCCGGGCAAGAGATTTGCGGTTCATCAGACCGTTGATCAGGGTCGACTTGCCGACATTGCTTCTGCCCGCAAAAGCAAATTCCGGCAGAGTACCTGCCGGAATTTTGCTGGTAACCCCGCAGACAAGTGCAAGATTTACTGTTTTAATAATCATAATTTTAGCCCTGGGCGAGTGCCCGCAAACATGTATGATGAAAACTACGCACTGCTTATGAATGCGCTGCTTTGCGTTTACGGCGGGGTTTGGTTGTCTTTTCAGCAGAATTGGAGGTCTTTTTCTCCGGAAGCGGAGCTTTCTCTCCGTGTTCGATCCTGGGCGGTGCTGTTCCCTCTACGGCATCCTTTGTGATCACACAGGAGACAATGGTGTCGTCGGAAGGAATGTCGTACATGACATCCATCATCGTTTTCTCCATGATGGACCGCAGTCCGCGGGCGCCGGTACCGCGCCTGATTGCTTTTTCCGCGATTGCTTCTACAGCGTCATCCTCATATTCCAGTGCAACCCTGTCATAGGAGAAGAGTTTCTGGTACTGCTTTAAGATCGCGTTTTTGGGCTCCTTGAGGATACGCATCAGAGCTTCTTTGTCAAGTTCATCCAGTGTGACCACGACAGGCACACGTCCGATGAATTCGGGAATCAGGCCGAATTTGGTCAGATCCTCCGGAAGCACGTTTTTGATCACATTTCCGAGCTTTTTCTCTTCTTTATCCGCAATCTCGGCGTGGAAGCCCATGGATCTCTTGTCCATGCGGTTGTTGATGATCTTATCCAGACCGGAAAACGCGCCGCCGCAGATAAACAGGATATTGTTGGTATCGATCTGGATCAGCTCCTGCTGGGGGTGCTTGCGCCCGCCCTGAGGCGGTACGGAAGCAACTGTTCCCTCAATGATCTTGAGGAGCGCCTGCTGTACGCCCTCACCGGAAACATCACGGGTGATCGATACGTTTTCGCCCTTTTTGGAGATTTTGTCGATCTCATCAACATAGATGATGCCGACCTGGGCACGCTCAATATTGTAGTCAGCCGCCTGGATCAGCTTGAGAAGGATGTTTTCGACATCCTCACCGACATATCCCGCCTCTGTGAGTGTCGTGGCATCCGCGATCGCAAAGGGGACATTGATGATCTTTGCCAGAGTCTGGGCGAGATAGGTCTTGCCGGAACCTGTCGGACCAAGCATCAGGATATTGCTCTTCTGAAGCTCAACTCCGTCATCCTCATCGACTTCCTTTGCGCGGACAACGCGCTTATAGTGGTTGTAGACAGAGACGGCGAGAACCTTTTTCGCCTCTTCCTGCCCGATGACATATTCATCCAGAAAGCGCTTGATCTGTGCGGGCTTCAGAAGCTTGATGCCGTCCGTATCGAGTGTCGAAAGCGCCATATTTTCATCCCGCTCCGACTCCTCAAGAATATCCATACAGATCGTGACACATTCGTCACAGATATATATACCCTCCGGGCCGGAGATCAGACGGTTCACCATGTTCTCCGTCCGGTTACAGAAGGAGCATCTGCGCATACCGGGATACATTCTCTTATTGTCTGCCATACATTCCTCACTGTAGTGTAGATTGAATTACTGAACGATTTCCTTTCGGGTCGTATAAATATGGTCGATCAGACCATATTCCAGCGCCTGTTCAGGCGTCATCCAGTTATCACGGTCTGTGTCCTGTACGATCCTTTCATAGGGCTGTCCGGTATTCTCGGAAAGCAGTCTGCTCAGACGGTCCTTGGTAAAGGCCATGTGTGCAGCCTGGATGGCGATATCAGACGCCTGACCTTCCGCGCCGCCGAGCGGCTGGTGGATCAGGATCTCACTGTGGGGAAGAGAATATCTCTTGCCCTTCGTGCCGCCTGCCAGCAGAAAAGCGCCCATACTGGCCGCCATGCCGACACAGATCGTAGAGACATCACATTTCACAAAATGCATGGTATCATAAATCGCCATGCCCGCAGAGACGGAACCGCCGGGGCTGTTAATATAGAACTGGATATCCTTCTCGGGGTCTTCACCCTCGAGAAAGAGCATCTGGGCTATGATCAGCTCTGCGGAAGCGTCCGTAACCTGGTCACCCAGGAAAACAATGCGTTCCTTGAGGAGGCGCGAAAAAATGTCATAGGAGCGCTCTCCCATTCCTGTCTGCTCTACTACATAAGGGATAAAATTTGCCATGCCGTTCCCTTTCTTAAAGCGAATACAAGGACCGGCAGAAACTCCGGCCGGCTTTCCCGCATGCCGGAGTTCCTGTCGACCCTTCGTTAATTATTCATTATACTGCTGCCTTTTTACCGCCCGGCCGGGACCGGACCGGTCCTTACCCGGCTTCTTACCGATCGCATATGATCCGCTTTGATTTGCAGTCCTGTGTATTATTCAGCCTTCTCTTCCTCAGCTTCTGCCTTCTTCTCAACTTCGACAGCATTGTCAGCCACGAAAGTGATGGCCTTCTGGACAGCGAGATCTTCCATCATTCCCTCTTTGCGCTCGACAAAGTACTTCTTGATGGTCTCAACATCCATGCGGTACGCATCTGCCATCTTCTGCAGTTCGGCATCGAAATCCTCATCAGTAGCGACGATATTCTCTTCCTTCGCGACCTGCTCCATGACCAGACGATACTTGATGCGGCGCTCTGCCTCATCCTTCATGTTGTCAATGAACTGCTCTCTGGTGGTCTGCGCATACTTGAGGTAATCCTCAAATTTCATGCCCTGGGACATGACCTGCTGCTCGAACTCGCCTGCGATCTGTTCCTGCTGTGTGCGGAGCATTGCAGCGGGAATCTCTACATGCGCATCCTCAATGACCTTCTCGACCGCCTGGTTTTCCTTCGCGGTCTTGGCAGACTGCTCTTTGCGCTCTGTGATCTGCCTGCGGACATCATCCTTGTACTCTGCAAGAGTGGAGAATTCGGAGACTTCGTCCGCGAACTCATCGTCGAGCTCAGGAAGGATCTTCTCGGTGATCTTCTTTACTGTGCACTTGAAGACAGCGGGCTTGCCTGCCAGTTCCTCAGCCTGATAGTTCTCAGGGAAAGTCACATTAACATCCATCTCCTCGCCGATATTGGCGCCGACCAGCTGATCCTCAAATCCGGGGATAAAGGAATTGGAACCGATCGTCAGGGGATAATCGGTACCCTTGCCGCCCTCGAAAGCAACGCCGTCGCAGAAGCCTTCGAAATCCAGGACAATGTCATCGCCGTCCTTGACGGGACGGTCTGTGATCTCGTTCCTGGAAGCATTCTTTTCCTGCTCCTTGCGGATCTCGGTATCCACTTCTTCATCTGTGACAACGATTTCCTGCTTGTCGACTTCCACACCCTTGTATTTGCCAAGGCTCACAGGGGGCTTGACAGCGACTTCCGCAGTATAAATAAAAGGCTTGCCGGCCTCGATCTGGGTCACATTGATCTCGGGATTGGATACGATCTGCTCGCCGCTCTCCTTTGCGGCCTCGGGATAAGAGCTGTTGATGCAGTCGTTGGCGGCATCCTCATAAAAGATAGCTGCGCCATACATTTTCTCCAGAACCTTCCTGGGGGTTTTGCCCTTGCGGAATCCGGGGACATTCATTCTGCTCTTCTGTCTGTTATAGACCTTGTTGATCGCTTTATCAAAATCCTCGGCGCTCACCTCGATTGTGAGCCTGATCATGCTTTTCTCCAGTTTTTCAACACTTACACTCATTGTTACCTAATCCTCCAAACATGTTTTTAAGTATCTTTATACGCTGCACATTGACCGGAGGAGCCTGTACAGAGGAGACAGGTCTTCCGGGCAGAAAGGCGTTCGCCCAAACGCGCAGCGGTCATGATTCGGCGAACGCAAATACAGCCGGTCCACAATGTGAAACAGCCGTATTCACACAAGTACATTGCATTATAGCACAAGAGACAATCCTTTTCCAACATTAAATACGGAAAACAAACACAATTTTTGCTGCGGCAGAAGCAGAACAGGACGGAGGCAATGCCTCCGTCCTGTATAAACATCCATATAGTTGTCTGCCGGGAAGGTATTCAGCCGTCCCGGATCAGGATCTGTACACGGCTTACCGCACAGCCCTTTTCTTCCCGGTCACGGATTTATTTGAGCAGCGGCTCCTCATCCATGTGTCCGTCGCGGTACATGGAGAAAATATCCATGGGATAATCCTTGAGGTTCTCGAGCACCCCGCGGTTGTCAGCCTGTTTGATCAGGCCTTCACGGGCACGCTTGATCTCCATCTCGGTCCTGTGTCTGGAAGGTCCGCCGACGCAGCCGCCCTCACAGATCATGCCCTCAACAAATTCCTCGGGAAGTCTGCCGTTTTTGAGCAGAGTAAGGGTCTTCTTGCAGGCGTCGCCGCCGGCAACCTGAACAAACTTGATGCCGGAAACATCTTCTCCGCGCTCTTCCATGCACTCGAGAACTGCCTTGGCAACGCCGCCGGAAGTAGCAAAGCGTTTGCCCCAGACGGAAGACTCCTGATAGGAGTTGTCTGCAGGTTTGACTTCAACACCCTTGGAGCGCATCAGTGCACGGAACTCACCGTAGGTGATAACATAATCTGCGTTATCCGGAATGGTGGGATCTGCCGCTTCGGACTTTTTGGCAATGCAGGGTCCGAGGAAGACGGTGATGCAGCCGGGGTGAGTTTTCTTGAGGTAGCGGGAGATCGCGCACATCGGGGAAACGATGCTGGAAACATTCTCCTGGAATACCTTGGGGAAGTGCTGGCGCTGCATGTTGATGAATGCAGGACAGCAGGAAGTCGTCATCTTCTTGCCTTCATGGAAAGCCTCTGTCCACTCAAGGGACTCATAGGCAGCTGTCATATCGCCGCCGAGACCGACTTCGACCATATCCGCAAATCCCATCTCCAGGAAAGCGTTCTTGATAGACAGCATGGTGATGTCGGGTCCGAACTGGCCTTCTGTTGCGGGAGCGACCATGGCAATGACCTCATCACCGGCCTTGATGTGGCGGATGATGTCGACCAGATAGGTCTTGGAGCCGATGGCGCCGAAGGGGCAGGAGTGGATGCAGTGGCCGCACTGAATGCACTTGGACTCATCGATGTTGCAGATACCAAATTCATCATATGTGATAGCGCCGACAGGGCACGCACGTTTGCAGGGACGGACCAGATGAGCGATCGCACCGTAAGGGCATGCGTTTGCGCACATACCGCATTCCTTACACTTGGAAGGATCGATCCTGGTTCTGCGATCGCCGATGGAAATCGCACCGAAGCGGCAGGAGTTGATACAGGCCTTACCCATGCAGAGACGACAGTTGTCTGTTACGGTATAAGAAGCCAGAGGACACTCTTCACATGCAGGGCGGATTACCTGGACAATGTTCTTGGAATCACTGTCAGGATCAGGATTCAGTCCCAGTGAGAGACGGATTCTCTGTTTGGAAACTTCTCTTTCTTTATAAACACAGCAGCGATATGTTGCAACGGGTCCGGGGCTGATCTCAAGGGAGAGATTATTCATACTCTCTTCATTGAGGTTGTCCTCCCATGCAAGACCTGCCACTTTCTCCATAATACTATGTTTCAGACGAACTAATGTAGCATCATTTGTGACCATACTCATTTCCTCCTGAATTGCTTAGCCCCCTGCCGGTTCCATTAATAACGATCCCAGGGACCTCTCCGTCCCTGTTTTCGCCTGCCTTTGACCACTAAATTGTTATACTTCGCGGTTTGTCAATATTGTATCAAACCGCATGGAAAATAACCACTGTTTTTTGCAGAAAGAATTGTTATTTCTCAGTTATTTCTTTTGTTTTTTTGTCTGTTTTTTATTTTCTGCAGATGCGGTACAATGAAATAGGAAAACAAAAACAGGAGAAGTCAGATCCGCCCGCCCCCTTCCGGTATAACCGATCCGGGATGCTGCGGCAGGGCAGCTATGATCCTGCGAAGGAGGAAAGGAGTGTATATGTTTGAAGCAAAAACCGATCTGAAAACCGCCATTTTCTTTGCTGACGGATGTGAAGAAATAGAAGGCCTCACTGTCGTGGATCTGCTCTACCGCGCAGGAATTCCCTGCACAAAAGTTTCCATCAACGACATCCCTGAAGTCACTTCCTCCCATGAGGTCACCTTCCGTACGGATACAACGATTGCAGAGCTGGACTTTAGCGAATACGATATGCTCATTCTTCCCGGCGGCGTTCCCGGAACCCCCAATCTGCGCGCCTGTGATAAGCTTATGGAGGAAGTTGTCTCCTTCCATAAAGAGGGAAAACAGATCGCGGCGATCTGCGCGGCACCGGGTATCTTCGCAGAACTGGGTCTTTTAAAGGGCATTCCCGCCACCTGCAATCCTTCCCGCGATGATCTGCTGACAGAAAACGGCGCGATTCTCAAAGAAAACAAGGTTGTTGTAAGCGGCAATATCATCACAAGCCGCGCCATGGGAACCGCAATTCCCTTCGGTCTTGCCATTGTCGAACACTATCTGGGCAGGGATACCGCACGGGCACTCGGCGAAAACATTCTTTACTACAATGGCTGAGCAACCATGATCGGATCCTCGCCCGGTCTTATAAACAAAGCCTCTGCACTTCGGCGCAGAGGCTTTTCATTTTATAATGTTTTAATGTCAAAAAGATACCACCGAACCTCCCTGTAAAGACTCTCAGCATCGTCTCCGGCGGCCAGTCCGCCGCCTTCCGCCGGCTTCCGTCACAGGCGGGCATAGATGCGGGCATAATCCAGAAGTCTTGCAGAAAGTTCTTTGGTAAATACATCCGCGCTCACGCGCCATTTCCAGTTATTGCCGAGAGTGGACGGTGTGTTGATCCTGGCTTCACTTCCCAGGCAGAGATAATCCTGCAGGGGAATGATACAGGTATCCGCAACGCTCATCATGGCAGTCCGGATCATGGCTTCCACCGTGTTCTCCTGTTCTTTGATCCCCAAATACTTCATGGCATACTCCCTGACCTGAGGATTCGTGTTTTCGATCCATCCGCGGGATGTATCATTGTCGTGTGTTCCCGTGTAGACAACACAGTTGCGTGTAAAGTTGTGCGGCTGATAATCACTGTCGCTCATAGCATCAAAGGCAAACTGAAGCACCTTCATGCCGGGGTAGCCGGTCCCCGCCAGAAGCTCATGTACCTCCGGCGTCAGGAAACCGAGGTCCTCGGCAATCACCTGACGGTCTCCAATGACATCCGCCAGCGCCTCGAAAAGCTCCATCCCGGGTCCCTTGACCCAGGTGCCGTTCATCGCCGTATCTTCTGTGGCCGGAATCTCATAATAGGATTCGAAACCGCGGAAGTGGTCGATCCTGACTGCGTCATAGAGGAAAAAGGCGTGCTCCATGCGGGATTTCCACCAGGCGTATTCTTCCTCACGGTGTTTGTCCCAGTCATATATGGGATTTCCCCACAGCTGACCGGTTGCGGAGAAGGCATCCGGCGGACAGCCTGCGACCACAGTGGGCGATCCTGTATCATCCAGCTTAAAGAGTTCCGGGTGGCTCCAGGTATCGGCACTGTCAAGGGCAACGTATATGGGCAGATCCCCCAGGATCCGGATTCCCTTCTTGTCCGCGTAATCCTTGACCGCTTTCCACTGGCGGTAGAACATATACTGCATAAAACAGTAGAAACGGATCTCATTCTGCAGGACTCTGCGCCAGTGTTTCATGGCTTCGGGTCTGCGGAGACGGATATCCTCATCCCAGTCCATCCAGGCCGCATTTTCAAACCGGCCCTTCAGCGCACTGTAGAGAGCATAATCCTCCAGCCATTCCTTGTTATTGGTAATGTATGTCTCAAAAGCGTATCTGTCTCTGTTATATGAGGCATCCGACCAGTTTTCATTGGAACGCAGGGCAAAAGGGCTGTTCTCGTAAGCATGATGCAGCAGCAGGTAACGCACCTGGTAGATCCGGTCGTAATCAACATAGGAGGGATTATTTCCGAAATCATACTGATCTGCTTCTTCACGGGAAATATAACCTGCTCCAATCAGCTGTTCCAGGTCAATAAAGTAGGGGTTCCCGGCAAATGTCGAAAATGACTGATAGGGGGAATCCCCGTAACCGGTCTGGCCAAGGGGCAGGATCTGCCACCAGGTCTGGCCGGAATCGGCCAGAAAATCAACGAAACGATATGCCTCGGTAGAAAAACAGCCGATCCCGTATCTGGACGGCAGGCTTGCGACCGGGAGCAGTACACCACAGGTGCGTTTCATGGTATTTCCTCCTGTTACTGGTTATGCATGGCAGGTGCGCTTCCCCACTGGACCTTGCGCACCATATTGACAAACTCGCCGTTCGTACGTGTCCTGGAAAACAGGTCCAGAGCCTGGGTCACGGCCTGTTCGGCGCTCAGACCGTTAAAAGAGCGACGTACGATGCTCATGGCACTCTGCTCATCCGGGGTCAGCAGCAGATCATCTCTGCGCGTTCCGGAACGGACAATATCAATGGCAGGAAAGATGCGCCTCTCGGAGAGCCTGCGGTCCAGGACCAGTTCCATATTTCCGGTGCCCTTGAACTCTTCAAAGACGATATCATCCATCTTGCTGCCGGTGTCGATCAGGGCGGTTGCCAGGATCGTGAGGCTTCCTCCCTCCCGCATGTTCCTGGCAGCTCCGAAGAAACGCTTGGGCATATGAAGGGCTGCGGGATCAAGTCCGCCGGAAAGCGTTCTCCCGCTGGAAGGCTCCGTAATATTATATGCTCTGGTCAGACGCGTGATAGAATCCAGCAGGATCATCACATCCTTTTTGTGCTCAACAAGACGTCTGGCGCGTTCGATCACCATCTCTGATACCCGCTTATGGTGTTCGGGAAGTTCATCAAAGGTAGAATAGATCACCTCGGCATTGGGACCTTCGATCGCCTCGCGGATGTCTGTGACCTCCTCAGGCCGCTCATCGATCAGGAGCACGATCAGATGGATCTCCGGATTATTGTATTTGACAGACCGTGCAATCTCCTTGATCAGAGTCGTCTTGCCCGCCTTGGGGGGCGAGACGATCATTCCCCTCTGTCCTTTTCCGACCGGACTGATCAGGTCCATGATCCGCATCGAAACAGGCCCTCCGGACCGCTCCAGACGGATCCTCTCGTCGGGAAAGATCGGCGTCATATCTTCAAAATTGTATCTTTTCGTCGCCTCATCGGGAGAAAGGCCGTTGACACTCTTCACATAGAGCAGAGCACTGAACTTCTCTCCCTGGGTGCGGACACGGATATTTCCGACGATGATATCGCCGGTCTTGAGTCCGAAGCGCCGGATCTGGCTCGGTGCCACATATATATCGTTTTCTCCGGGCATATAGTTGGCACAGCGGATAAATCCAAATCCGTCCTGCATGACTTCCAGAATGCCGTTTGCCATCTGGCCGCTGTCCAGTTCTGCATTGAGCTCATCCTTGTGAAGGACCGGAGTATCCGGACGCCCGGGCTGGTAATACCGGGAAAGCCTGGTCCCGGGACTCTCCTGCTGTCCGTTCTGCAATGCCGTCTGCATACCTGATCCCTGACCGGCTGTCTGCGTATTCTGATAAACAGCCGTCTGCTCTCTGGCTGTCATAGCTGCAGAATCAGGAGAAAAAGCCGCATAGGAACCGATTTCTGATTCCGGAGTCGATACCGCTTCTTTCGAATCTTTCCACATATCGCGGTTCTGGCTTCTGCCCGTTCCGCGGTCCTGTGACTGCAGATTTGACATGCGCATACGGTCCTGCGCCTGTTCTGAAGCACGGTTTCTCTCGGTCTGTTCACTCCCGGTGCTGCTTCTGTCGGACTCTGCCTGGCGGTTCCGTTCCTGACCGGCTCCATATCCGGCCTGCATGCTCTGTCTGGCCTGTCTGTTCTGACGGCCGCTGTTCTGTGTTCCCTGACGGTCCTGACGGTCATCCCTGCGGGAACGGGTCCCCTGCCTGCGTCCCGTCTGTGAACCCTGAGAGCCTGTATTTGTATTAAAGGTACCGCTTCCCTGGTGTCCTCTCTGGGAGCCCTGATTTCTCGTTCTGGTCTGGCTGCCTTCTGCAGCAGAGGCTTTCTTTTCCTGCCGTTCTCCTGAAGGACGGGTCTCTTCCGCCGATGCCATGGACGGATTCTCTTCTGCGGATTCCGGTTCTGCGGCTCTGCTGCGGCCGGCTTTCGCTTCTTTTCCCGTCCCCTGGGAAGCCTCCTGCATCTGCTTTCTCTGCATCCTCTCGTTTCGAAGGATGACCGCATCCTCCTCGTCCTTTTTCAATAGTGCATCGATCAGATCAGCCTTTTTGAGCGTCGAGATCCTGCGCATTCCCCTGGTTTTGGCGATCTCCCTCAGATCATGCAGAGATATGGACTCATACCTTTCTCTTGTCATTCAATATCCTCCAAAAAATATGATCATCACAGCACAGACATACCCGCCCGACGGAGCTCCCCGGTATTCTGCCGGCTGTGTTTAAAAACTGTAAAACAGGTATCTATTCAGCACCTCATGTTCAGAACGCTGCGCGTTCTTCACTGTGGGGCGTTCTGAATGATTACCAAAAAAGATGCAAGACCTGCCCGCACAATACGAAACTGTGCAGGCACACAAATAACAGCAGGAAATAATGAATATAAAAATATAAGCTTGGAAAACGTATGCCGAACGATGTTGTAATCCGGCAGCTTGAGTCATGCCCCGGGTCTCCTTGTCCGGAAAAGGGGCTTCTGCACGGCATACATGTGACTTGATCATAGATTCGGCAGGAATATCATGATTCCGCCTTTGACAGTGTACTTTTAGTGAATTATAGACCAGTCAAAACAGATTTTCAATCAGATATTGATAGATACCCGCGTTTTTCTCCTCCCAGCGGGCTGCGATCGCCTCGGCGGACGCGGCATCCGGGACAGAAAGCTTCACCTCCAGCAGGGTGACATCCTTTTCTTTCACAGACATGCGGACCTCATAGACACCGGAAGTCATACGCTCATATATGGCTGTCACTTCTCGCTCCTCGCGGATCTTCTGCCCGTTCTCGATCAGCCAGTTGTCAGCCTGCCTGCGGATCTGCGGGCTCAGCTGCATGCCAAAAAAGCCGAGGGCCTGCTGCCCGGCTTCCGTCAGCTTGAGAAACTTTTTATTCCCGCGCAGGATAATATTGACCAGCCCCTGCTTTTCAAGCTGGTCATAGCTCTCTGCAAGAGAGACAAAATTCGCGTATCCGCCTTCCAGGAGAAAGGTGGACAGCATTCCCTGTGTCACTTCCCCCTCGGCGCGGTCAAGCATATATAAAATAATCAGTTTATAGACAGTAAAAACCGTGTCCTGCATACATCCACTCCCGGCTTTCGCCCGCCTGCCATGGCTTTTTACTTTACTGTTCCCGGTATAGCTTTTTGCTTTACTGTTCCCGATCCAGCAGATCCTCCGGCTCCTGATAGCGCGTATCCCCGGTCAGACGGCAAAGGCGGCTGCGGATCTGCTGCTCATAGCCGTTTTCGGAAGGTTCATAGAGCTTTTCTCCCCTGATCCCTTCCGGGAGATAGGGCTGTCCGCTGTAATGTTCTTTGTAGAGATGAGCATACTGGTATCCCAGCCCCCTGCCAAGTTTTCCGGCTCCTCCGTAATGGGAATCCTGCAGATAGGGCGGGACAGGGAGGTTCCCGGTCTTTTTCACCAGTTCCTTTGCCGCAAAAATGGCGTTGACCGCCGCATTGCTCTTGGGGGCGCAGGCCACATAAGTGGCAGCCTGGGACAGAAGGATCTGGGCCTCGGGGAGGCCGATCCGCTCACAGGCCAGAGAACAGGAAACCGCGACACAGATCGCCTGCGGATCCGCGTTCCCCACATCCTCCGCCGCACAGATCATGATCCGGCGGGCGATGAATTTGGGATCCTCTCCCGCTTCCAGCATTCTGGCCAGATAGTAGACGGCTGCATCGGGGTCCGATCCCCGCATACTCTTGATAAAAGCCGAGATCGTGTCGTAATGATTGTCTCCACCCTTATCATAGCGGGGCGCCCGCCTCTGGATACACTCCTGGGCTATGTCCAGGGTAATGTGGATCTTTCCGTCGCCGGAGGGTTCGGTTGTCAGCACACCCAGTTCCACTGCGCTCAGGGCCCGCCTTGCATCCCCGTCCGCCACATCCGCCAGAAAATCGGCGGCGTCATCGTCGATGGCGGCATTGTACATGCCCATACCCTTTTCATTATCATAGACTGCGCGCAGGATCAGCCTGCGTATGTCTTCCTGTGAAAGAGGCTTGAGCTCAAAAACAGTCGATCTGGAGATCAGAGCCCCGTTGACCTCGAAATAGGGGTTTTCTGTCGTCGCGCCAATCAGGGTCACCGTCCCGTCTTCGACAAATGGAAGCAGGTAGTCCTGCTGGGACTTATTGAAGCGGTGGATCTCATCGATAAAAAGGATGGTCTTCCTTCCATACATGCCGAGCCGGTCCTTTGCCGCTTTCACCGCCTCCTCCATATCTTTTTTGCCGGAGGTCGTGGCGTTGAGCTGGACAAACTCCGCACTGGTGGTATTGGCGATCACCCTGGCCAGAGTGGTCTTGCCGGTCCCCGGCGGGCCGTAGAAGATCAGAGAACCCAGCTTGTCCGCCTGGATGGCCCTTCGCAGAAGACGCCCTTTTCCTATAATATGTTCCTGCCCGACGACTTCGTCAAGGCTTACGGGGCGGATCCTGGCAGCAAGAGGGGACTCCGTCTGCTGCTGTTCCTGCCGCATGTAGTCAAATAAATCCATGCTTCAGTTCTATGACCTCCTGTTTACAAACATGTATGATGAAAACTACGCGCTGCTTGACGGGGCGGCAGCCCCCTCCCCGCTAATCCTTTATCAAAAAGAGTCTTCTCCTGCAGATGTAAATGTGTGACAGCAGCCAAATCAATACGATACTTCCGCCTACAGAAATAGTCTCCAGAACGATCAGATAGACCGGTCGGGGCAAGTCCTTCAATACGGAGAATCTCGTTAGAAAAGTCATGATCAAAATATGAACAAAAAAGATTCCAAAAGATATTTTCGAAATATAAGTAATACACCTTTTAATGATCCTCTCTGGTTCTTTGCATCTGCGAATAAACTCAAAAAGAAACATAGATGTAATCAATATAAAGGAACAATCATAGGCGACCAGGTAATTGTTAGGCCTTGAAAAAGCATACAGCTGGAAAATACAGCAAACAATGAATGCAGCGCCCGCAAGACATGCAACGAGTTCTTTTCTAAGCCTTTTCAGTCCTCCGATACTGATCCAGTAGCCAATGAGCACATAAAGCATATAAACCGAGAAAATATTCTTGTAATCTAAAGCAAAAACGAACTTCTTCTCGCTCCCCCCGATCCGCAGAAGATCATTTATATCAGTTATTATCATCTGACTCAAAAAAACGATCGCACAGGGGAGAGCAATAACCCTGGGAGACACATTTCTGAATACTAAGGCAAAGATCGGTATCATTAGATATACACATAGGATCATGGGCAGATACCACATGTTTCCAAATGTTACCTGGTCTATAAACAGCATCGTTTTCACCAGTCCACAGAGGAATCCCGGAACAGCTGAAACATTAAATGCTCCCTGTGAAAACAACAATCCCTTCGAGAGTATACAGTACATGAGGAAAAACCATATTTCACTTGTGATCAGCAGATCCAGATAATTGGTCCTATAGAACTTTTTTATGCCTTCCTCATCCGTGATTTTTTTTCTCAGAAGCAAAGAACCCGAAATCATCAGAAAAAGAGGAACTCCGATCCGGCTGAAAACATAAATAACTGTTTTAAAAAGCGTTGAAGCCAATGGGATAGACAGAAATTCACTCATTTGATCAACATGAATATGGTAGGACCTGTTTACAGCATGATTCAGGGAAATAGATATTACTGCAAAAGTGCGTGCCAGATCCAGCCAGAAAATTCTTTGCTTTTTACGTTCTTTATTCATTGAAATCACCATCCTTGATCAATTGAGCTCTCCAATAACGTCTTTTATGATTTGGATATCGTCGATATTTTTTATTCTTTTCTGTAGTTGCTGCCTTTTCTGATCCCTTTGGGATAATGATTCTTCACGATTCCATTGTTAGCTTTTCCCCATCCTGCACTGCATCCGTCAATCTGTACAAGTGTCCAGCCTTTTTCTGCTGTTTCATTCATGTTTACCGATTCTCCCCGAAGCCAGGCATAGGCCATAGGCGAATTTTCTTCCAGGTCTATGTATCTGCAGACTTCCTTACGGCGAAGCGCCATAGCCAGGGCATGGGAAGGTTCAAATCTGCTCCTGATCACAGTGCCCAGCTCCATACCGGCACGCAGGACGCGCAGACCGCTGAGAGATATTTGTGAAGCCGGAACAGGCAGCGCAAAAAGCGTATTGCCGAACATGCACAGCCTGTCCGCGCTGATTGCCGTCACAGCATCCGGCGCATCGGAAAAGAGGAGATTCTCTCTGCAGAATTCTTCCCAAATACGCTGTACTTCTTTGACCGATGCATCCTGGTCATTCCTTCTTTGGCTGCGCTGGCTTTTCCCTTTTCCCTTTCCTTTTCTCCGACGGTTTTTATCATCTTCTGCCTTGAAATCCAACCTGTATGTATCGGTGCCGTCTCCGTTCACTTTCGATTGCTGCAGATGCTCTGTTACAGACAGAGGACCGTCTTTTCGAAGCACTGCGGCAAAATGTCCCTCTCCCTGCAGAAGATGCGGCCACAGCCGCAATGTCCCCCGGATCTGCTGTAAGACATCATCGAAATGATCTTTTATTCCGGCATCAGAGCAGTTTTCTTCCTCTCTCTCCAGGTCCGGGATCCATTCAGGCCTCCCACAGGAAAAGCCCCATTCCTCAGCTCTTATCCCCGGAATATCAGGAATATTGATGACAGAAAAGTCCTCGTGCGTCATCAGGAAATGATAGATCACGCCCTCATTCTCTTCAGGTGAAAATGTACAGGTGGAATAGACCATAATGCCTCCCGGGCGGAGCATGGACGCTGCTTCTTCCAGGATCTCTGCCTGCCTTTTGGCACACATGCGCACATTTTCCGGGCTCCAGTGCAGCAGCGCCTCTTCTTCCTTGCGGAACATTCCCTCCCCGGAGCATGG
>ONXK01000053.1 GCA_900321785.1 uncultured Lachnospiraceae bacterium
TTTGCCGCGCTCCCACGAGCCTTCTCTACCGGATATTTTGCCTCATTCTGATCCATCTTACGATTGACGATCTCATCCTCGTCCAAGCCAAGTTTATCCGTAACAGTCAAATCATCCGCCTGGCGGATTAAATAAACGCCGCCTTCAGCGACGTTTATAACACTCTTTCGGCAGGCTTGTTGACCATGGCATCAGGTCATCGAGCGCAGCCGGATCGATATTTCCATCAGCATCCATCCTGTATGGAAGCTCAGAAAGAAGATGTTTATAGTACATGTATGGCCTAAGGCCATTCATCTTTGCACTCTCAGCAATTGAATAGCATACCGCGCTGGCTTGTGCACCCTTGATCGTATTGATCAGCATCCAGTTCTTCTTCCCAACACAGAACGGGCGGATTGAGCGTTCCGCCGCCGAGTTGTCGATCGGAACATTGCCATCGTTCAGGAATACTCTGAGATATTGTTCCTGGTTCAGGGAGTAGTTCAGGCCTTCCAGTGTCTTTCCCTTTGGCAGCATGGCCTCTGAAGAGAACTGTTCCCTGACCCATGCAAAATAGGCCTCGACAAGCGGGGCGACTTTGATACGGCGTTCACGCAGGCGTTCCTCCGGACTGAGACTTTTAAGAGCTTCGTCAGCGTGATAGATGCCGGCGATCAGTTCCAGGGCCTTGTGTGCAGTTGATCGTCGCATCAGATGCTTATGCTGTTTATCTACAGCCTTGCACGCATCCGCGAAGTCTCGCCTTGCATGTGCCCAGCAGTTCGCGTTGGTCAGCCCTTCGAGTTCTCTGGCAACCAGATGGTACTGCTGAAGACCGTCTGTCACAACAGTGCCGCGATAATCACCATAAAACTCTTTGGGATGATTATGATGTCTCGTCTTCTGGTATTCGTACAGGACTACGGGAGTTTCTTTGCAGAACTCACCGGACCGATGGACCCACATGTAGCTCTTGCTTCCTGCTGACCGGCCGTCGTGGACGACCTGGGTTGGCGTCTCATCCGACTGGATGACAGGCAGCTGCAGCAGATGGTACTTCATCCGTTGCCAGACCGGGGTGAAATACTTTGAAAAAGAGATCACCCAGTTTGCCATTGTCTGCCTTGAGATCGTAAGGCCGTTGCGGTCAAACTCCTGTGAGATACGGTTGAGAGGAAGCGCATTAACGTACTTGCCGTTAAGGATCGCTGCGCCGAGTGACGGCGTCACGATACTGTTACGGAGCAGATCTTTTGGCCGGTCGCCACGGAGGAACTCATCCTGATGGTCACCTTTCGTCCCGATGTAGACATGGACGGAATGTTCCTCGACTGTCCAGCTGGCGGGTTCATAACGCAGCCGTTTGTAGGTCTCGACAGGGAGTTCCCTCCAGCAGCCTTCGCCGAAGTAATCATCTAGTGTTTCAGGAAGGATGTCATGCGGATGAGGCTCGACTGGTAAGCCTTCAAGATCGGCATCGCGTTTACCTGCCTGCTTCTTCCTCTTGTAGGACCTGACAGTCTCTTCGATCGCCGGCTCAGACGCTTCAGGATCAAAGACTGCTTCAGCCTCGTCAAAGAGGCTCATCTGGCCGTCGATAACATCCAGTTTTTCGGAATGACGGCCGAACCGCTGCTGGTTGGCAATACGAAGCTGCTCGATAAGTCTTTCGAAGTTGTCGTTCAGGGATCTGATCTGCTCCTGCTGGGAGAGAATGATCTGTGACATCTCCTGAGAGCTTAACGTATTGAGTTCTTCAGCGGTGTATGTCTTGCTCATGACAGCCTCCTTTCCTGCCTTCTATTATACAGGAAAGGTTGGATTTAAGCCATTTTCAGGGCTTTGTCCATCCGTCATAATGCCTATGGCTGAGAGCCTGCAGGATACTATTGCGTCGCTTGGAAATATCAGGTTTTCAAAGTTCATGTTTTATTCCATAAGGCTGGTATGGAAAATACATGGCACGATGCAGGGCATCTGTAATGCCACACTAAGCTTTTTTGAAACGCATAAAGCCACAGAGAAAATTTCTCTGTTTTGCACAATTAAAAAGCTGTCTTTGGATAAACATCCTGGACTTTCAGATTCACAGGATTCAATCCGCTCAAAAGGAGCCGGTAGTCATGCTTGGATATCGTCACCGCTTCATTCGGAGTTCGCGGCCATGCCAGCGATCCTTTCTCCAGCCGTTTGTACAGGAGCAGAAATCCGTTGCCTTCCCACAGGAGAGCCTTGATCCTGTCACCGCGCCTGCCGCAGAACAGGAACAGTACATCCCTTTCAAAAGGGTTCATCTGATAACTGCCTTCGATGATCTGAGACAGTCCGGGGATCCCTTTTCGAAGATCAGTATAGCCACAGACCACGATGAACTTCTTTATGCCGTGTGCTTCATAAAGCATGGGACACCGCCTTGACAAGTTTCACCATCAATGCCTCAGATACAGCAGATGATATCGTGATGGTTGATTTCTTTGTCCTGATCGTGACAGCCGGAATGCTCTCGGCTTCAGGCAGCACATTTTCTGCAGGGATTTCTACTAACGCCGGCGCCGGGAGCTGCTTTACCTTAGGTGCAGGAAGGTTCTGGCTCATTTCTGCGAATGCGTTCTTACGCACCTTGCGTAGCCAGTAGTAATACTGTTTGTCAGAAATGCCATGTTCTTCGAGCCATTGTTTTGTGGTCTGGCCTTTTGGGCGTGACTGGCATTCCTTAATGGTTTCTGTCCAGTTGGCGAGGCGCACCTCATGGGTTGTCTGATCCATAATCTGAGTCTCCTTTCGTTACTCTAAAAAACTAGCTAGTTTTTTGAGTTTTTTAGAGTATGACAGAAAACTCAGAAGATGCCTAGGCGAGTGGTTTTACTGTTACGTATTTGCTGGGTTTTTCAAGAAATGGGGGCAAAAATGTAACTTTTAGTGGAACTATTTTGCAGAGTTCTCATTTTAAGTAGATGAGTTGAATGTAGCAGATTGTGGAGGGGGAGTCAATAGATTGAGAGACATTCGGTGCTGAATTAAGAACACTGAAGTGCGGGATGGTTGGCTATGACGTTTAAAACAACATATTTTGGGGGACGACATAGTGGGCAGGAAGCAATAAGGATTAGCCTGACACACGCCCGATATAGGTTAGATTAATTGGATCACCTAGATCACTTAGATTACTTAACAGGAGGCCCATTTTTCGTTACAGACCCGCCCGAGAAAATGATATATCGCGCGTTCTGTGGTTCCTCATATGTCACTTTAAAAACCCTTTGTTCGAAAATTGAAGCTATGAAGGCAGAATAATACGGTAGGTCATACGCCTTTTAAAAGAACTTACATCCGGCACAGTCGTCAGCCTTGATAATATGAACGATTATTACGAAGTCAGCCTCAAGGAGTGGCGTCTGAAGGAGATTCATAAAGCTGCAGAGCACTCCCCTGTGGAACATATTTTTGTGAAGGGGTCGATTGCGGATAAGGCGCTTATTGATGAAGAGTTTGAAAAATACCACTTTGATGTGGTCGTAAACCTCGCTGCCCAGGCGGGCGTGCGGTATTCGATCGACCATCCGGATGTTTATATAGAATCCAATCTCATTGGGTTTTATAACATCCTGGAGGCCTGCCGCCACAATCCGGTGGATCATCTGGTTTATGCTTCATCTTCATCTGTCTACGGCGGCAACAAAAAGGTTCCATTCAGTACCGACGACAAAGTGGATAACCCCGTGAGCCTCTACGCTGCTACCAAGAAGAGCAATGAGCTGCTGGCTCATGCTCACAGCAAGCTTTACAACATCCCCTCTACAGGCTTGCGCTTCTTTACAGTCTATGGTCCTGCTGGAAGACCGGATATGTTCTATTTCAGCGAGACGAAAAAGCTTGTGGCAGGAGAAAAGATACAGTTCTTTAACTACGGCGATATGCGCCGTGACTTTACCTATATCGATGATATTGCAGAAGGTGTCTACCGCATCATGCAGGGCGCCCCGGACAAGAGCACCGGTCAGGATGGCCTGCCCATTCCTCCCTACTCGGTCTATAATATCGGCGGTGATCAGCCCTATCCACACGGCAGTGGTCGTAGCATCCTGAAAAGGGAGAGCTCTCCAATCTCAGGATGCAGGTGGTTTTACTCTATTGTCAGCGCCTGAAGGACGTTGAGCGTTAAAACAATCAGGAATTAAGAAACAGCTTTGAAACGTGGCAGGACTCAAATTTTGGCACTATCAGAACTCGAATATTGACATTATTCATCTTGACAGGAATATATCATTATTGTATATTTACTTAGATATACATCATGTGATGTGTTTAGATATAAACGGAAATACAGCACAGGAAGCAGACGCATTGACAAGCCTGAATAATTAGCAGGCGGCTTCTTTGGAAAACGATCATGATACACAGTCGAAAAACGTTTCATCCATACGCAGGACACCTTCAGTACATAGCTGGGCCGCATGGGGGTAGCCCCCATACGGCTTTTTGTCGTACATGAGTGAAAACAAAGACTTACTCAGAGGCGGCAGCAGACCATTATGGAGCTGACAAATGACAGGGGAAATCATCGAAGGACTCTGGGATATTCATACGCACTGTCTGCCGGGAATCGACGATGGTGCACGAAACTGGGATGTGACCATGCAGATGCTGCAGGCGTCCTGGGAAACCGGGATCCGTACGGTCATCGCCACACCGCATTTCCTGCCGTGGCGGGATACACTTCCGGCGGACACTGTCCGGGGACTCTGTGAGGAGACCATGGAGCGCTGCAGGAAGGAACTGGGAGTCGGGATAAAGGTCCTGCCAGGGGAGGAACTCTACTACCACGACGGACTGGTGGAGGACCTCAAGGCCGGCCGGGCTCTGCCACTTGCGGACAGCAGGATGGTGCTCGTGGAATTTTCCGAGCAGGTTCCCTGGAACGAACTGAAAACCGGGCTCATCCGCCTGCGCAGGAGTGGCTTCCATCCGATCCTGGCACATGCTGAGAGATATCAGTGCCTGCGCAGGGAAGAGCACTTTCAGGAGATCCTTTCACAAGGCATCCTCATCCAGTCCAATGCCCAGGAGATAGAGGGCGGTCTGTTCAATGGGCTGACCCGCTGGGTAAAAAAACGATACAAGGAGCGGGTGATCGACTTCACCGCCTCCGATATGCACAACATGGACGGCCGGCCGCCGCTGACGAAAAAGCAGATTGGCTGGTTTTACAGAAATACAGACAGAGACTACTGCCAGAAGCTGTTCGGCAGAGGAATTGCTCGGCAGCTGGCAAGATCCCTCTGAGGGGTTTTAACCGGAACGCAACAGAAGCCAACGGGACTTTTCTGAGGAAACCGTCCGAATAATAAACGAAAAGCCGGCCGGACTTCTCTGAAGAACACCGCCCGAGAGCAGACCGATGGCGGAAGCAACTGAACCACAAGGAGTACCAACTTATGGAGCTATCCAGGCAGGATACAAGAGCACATAATACGATCAATACAATACAAAGGGCCCCGGCAGTCAGAGAGGATGAGATCAATCTTCTGGAACTCTGGAAAGCGATTCTGCATCGCATCTGGCTGGTCCTGCTGGCGGGAGTCGCGGGAGCTGGTGTTGCACTTCTGATCACACGGTATCTGATCACGCCTTTATACACATCCACTTCTACTATGCTTGTTATCACCAAGGAGACGACGCTTTCCTCCCTGGCAGACCTGCAGCTGGGATCACAGCTGACCAACGATTACGAGATCATCATTCTCAGCCGACGGGTTCTGCAGAAGACTATTGAGAAGCTGGACTTGGACATGGATTATAAGGACCTGCGGAAGACGATTTCGATCGAGACCCCCAATGACAGCCGCATGCTCGTTATCTCCACCGAACAGCCCGACCCGGAGCTTGCCAAAGAGGTCGTGGACAAGCTGGCGGAGGTCAGCTCGGACTACATCGCTGACAAGATGGAGGTCACCGCACCCAAGATCATCGAGGAAGGAGAAGTACCGACTGCGCCCTCCTCTCCTAACACGCTGCACAACATCGCCATAGGCGGCCTGCTTGGCGCACTTGCCGTGTGCTTTCTGATCTGTATGGGCGTAATTCTCAATGACTCGATTCAGACGGAAGAGGATATCGAACAATACCTTGGTCTTCCGGTCCTGGCGGTCATTCCCGAGAAGAAATGATATAAAGGAAGTCATACCTGAGAAAAACCAAGGTGGATATTCCTGAGAAAAATGAGGCGGAACGATATGAACGAACTACTGACTCTACAGGAGAAGAACGAAGGAGATTTCTTCTACCGCGAGGCCATCAAAAAACTACGCGCGAATATCCAGTTTTCCGGAAAGCGCAACAAGATCATCATGATTACCAGTGTCTTCAGCGGAGAGGGCAAGAGCGAGGTCTCTGTCCATCTGGCGGAAGAAATGGCAAACGCAGGCAAGAAAGTCCTGTATGTCGATGCGGACATCCGCAAGTCCGTCTTTTTGGACCAATACGGAATCACAGGAGAATACGTCGGGCTGTCTGATTTTTTGAGCGGTCAGGTGGACCGCGTGGACCTGATTATTCATCCAACCAGCATCGGGGGAATGGATGTGATCCTGACCGGGCACGATGCGCCCAATCCAGCGGAAATGCTGGGCGATACTCAGTTCAAGACTCTGTTAGAAATGGAATCCCAGCGCTATGACTATGTCTTTGTCGACACCCCGCCCCTAGGGCAGGTCATTGACGCCGCCCTGGTCGGCCAGTTCTGCCACGGTGCGATCCTGGTCATCGAGAGCGGGGCTGTCAGCCGCCAGGATGCAGTCCGGGTCCGGGATCAGATTGAAAAATCCGGTTGCAAAGTCCTGGGCGCGGTCCTCAATCGTGTCAGCCGGGGAAGCGGAAAAGGCTACTACGGTAGCAAATACGGAAGGTATAGAAAATACGGAAAATACAGTCGGTATGATAAATACGGAAAGTACGGCATATAAAACAAAAGTTGGCACTGTTACAGGCATCAGTACGTCCGGCATCCGCAGTGAAACCTGCTACGGGACGGATAGTCCGAGACATAGAGTCCTATGCCTCACATGGAGTCTGCCGGAGGATGATGCGGGATGAAAGCAAAAAAGAACCGCAGAAAGCAGCAGAGAAACCGGATGATTGTCCTCACCGTTCTGGTGCTGCTGGCGCTTCTGGCAGCAGCTGTGGGAATGGCAGGCGGGAAGATTGGGATTTTTAACAGTTCTGGCGGAAAAAGCGGAGCCCGGTCTTCAGACAGTTCAGAGGATGGCACGAATCTTTCCGGGCAGGCTGCAGGCACCGTCGTCTATGATGGCAGGACCTACGTCTACAATGACCACCTGACCAATTACCTCCTGATGGGGGTGGATACAGGCGGTTCTATCCAGGAGGAGAAGAAACCCGGCAGTGCAGGTCAAAGCGACTGGATCATGTTGGTTAGCTACGACCGAGCCGAAGGGACCTCGGTGGCGATAAGCATCCCCAGGGAAACGATCACACAGATCGCCCTCTTTACGCCCGGGGGAGATTCCATCGGCATGACGCAGGATTTCCTGACCCTCCAATACGCCTATGGCGACGGGCGGCATGAGAGCTGCAGACTTACCGCGGAGGCGGTCTCCAGACTCATGAACGGCATCCCGATCAAGGGCTATGCTGCCATCAACACCTCCAGCATTTCGAAGATTACAGACCTGGTCGGCGGTGTGGAGGTCGTCGTTCCGGACGACTCTCTGGAGGATAAGGATCCCGTCTTTAAAAAGGGAAATACGATCCTTCTGGACGCCTCTAATGCTGAGACCTTTATTCGCAGCCGCGATACAAGCCAGATCCTGACGACAGAACTTCGAAGGAATCGCCAGAAGGTCTTCGTCAATGCCTTTGCGTCTAAACTCGCACAGGAGCAGCGACGCGATGCATCGACTGTGACCAGGCTCTACGAGACAATGAAGCCGGAGATGGTCACTACCATGGCGACCGATGACTTCGCGAAGCTGGCTGTCTCGGAGCGTCAGGGGGGCATACAGACCATCCCCGGCACCGAGACGCACGAGGGTTACTACGACGTCTTTCGTGTCGAGGATGCGGAGCTCTACAGGCTGATTCTACAGCTGTTTTATAAGGAAGCACCGTAAAAGAACCTTCAAAAGTGTTCTATAGGAAACGCCGTAAAGACGCTCTGTAAAGAAGTGCAATAAAGGTGCTCTGTAAAGTAGAACAATATAGAAACCCGATAAAGAGGGTCTAAAGAGCAAGGTTGGAGATGATTTATGAAGGATAAGAAAAACCGCCTTGTGGCAGCGGTTTTCGCAGTGCTTGCTGTAATCTGTGCAATTGCGGGAGGACTGCGCTGGTACAGAACGCGCACCAGCGGTGAAGCGTACATAAAGATTCAGCAGGAGGCGGCCACATCGGCCGCGGATGCGAACCTGCAGACCGGGAAAACAGGAGTCGGGGATGCCGTCGCTGAAAAACGTACAGAAGCCTCCGGAGCAGCCTCGACGGCAGCGTCTGCAGCTGTATCTGCATCCACAGCTGCCGTGCCGGGATCTGACGAGGAGATCCCCATTGACTTCCAGAGCCTGTGGACGGACTGTCCGGATGCCTATGCCTGGATCAGAATACCCGGCACCAAGATCGACTACCCTGTCTGCCAGCTGGCGGAGGGAGACCAGAGCTTCTACCTCAATCACCGTGCCGACAAGGTCGAGGAATTCGCAGGGGCTATTTATTCGGAAAACTACAACAAGCGGGACTTCACAGACCCTGTCACGGTTCTCTACGGCCACGACATGGCCAACGGTACCATGTTCCAGAATCTCCACCTCTACGAGGACCGGGCGTTTTTCGACCGGAACCGGGAGGTGCTGATCTACCTGCCGGACAAGGTCCTGCACTACAGGGTTTTTGCCGCCTACAACACCAATGACGACCACCTGCTGCTCAACAACGACTGCTTCCGGGATCCAGACGTCTACTACCGGTTCCTGCAGGATATCCTGGCCCAGCGATCCATGAACGGTTTCGTGGACCAGAACGTACAGCTGACCCGGGACAGTCGGGTCCTGACCCTCTCCACCTGCAACGCCTATGACGACCA
>ONXK01000028.1 GCA_900321785.1 uncultured Lachnospiraceae bacterium
TACGATCGCCGCCAGCATCTCCGCCTCATGCATCCGCCTCTGGTCTGTAAAGAGGTACATACAGTTTGCCGCCTCCCGGATCAGCAGGAGTCTCTCCGCAGTCTTCTCCAGACATTCCGTATCCGACTCTCTGCCGGTCAGGATATACTCAATCTGATATTTCATTCTCCCCTTTTCGAGCGGTTCGGTATAATAACCGCATTTTTCTGCGATGTACAGATCAAAAAGAGCCTCATCCGCCCTGGGATAACCATGGGAGTTGGCGGGTTTCAGCGCATTCCCATAGTGGATCCCCCTTTGGGAAATGATACCTTCCTCTGCGGTGACAGAGGAAATACCGTCCAGGTCCCCGAAGACCTGCCGCAGGATCGGAAGAAGCCGGAAACTGTCCATCTCACGGATCCCTTTCTCCGCGGTATTATCCCCCGCTTCCTCCGCTGCTCTTCTTTCCTCCTTTGTATACTTTTCCCGCGCCTCTTCCTTTGCCTGCTTCATCTGCTCCTTGAGGTCTTCCCCGGCTTCCTCTCTCTGCTCCTCCCAGACGGAGCCGTCCTCCAGAAGTCCCTGCCACAGGTCTGCATCGGTCAATATCTTTGACACAACACTGCCCGCGGGGTCCGATGACATATATGCATACACCTGCTCCCGCAGTGCCGCCGCCCTGTCGTCCGCGGCAAACCGGGCGGCATCCACGGTCAGGCTCTGCAGCTGCGTTCCGGCAAAATCTGCGCCTCCGGGCTGCAGATTCTTTTCCATATAGGTCTGCAGATGCTGCTGTACCCGCTCCGCGGATGCACTGCCCGTTCCATAGGAGGTGTCTACAAAATACAGGTCATATTGCCGCAAAAGTTCCCGGTGGAATTCTCCCAGCACAGAACGGACGGCCGTGTTGCCGGCTGTCTCGGTGCGCATACGAATGGCATTGATCCTCGCGCCTTCCACCAGTGTCAGGATCAGTGACAGAAGTACCAGAAGAGATAAAGCCAGGAAGACGGTCATATATCCGTCCGCATATATTTTCGGGTCCGTCTTCCGGCAACTCTTCATATCCCCTGCCTCCTGTCGCAAAAACGGTTGTTATACATATCTTTTTTGTTTTTTCTTCAAAGCATGTCGAAGCTTCCCTGTCTCAGACACCGTACCTGAGACAAAAGGACCGTCCCCCTGTTCCCGCTGTTCCCGATGATCTGGTTGCTTTCCGAAGTGATCTTCTTGAAGATTTTCGTCACCAGGTCATTGATCTGTTTTTTAAATATGATCACGAGCCCGATCAGCACTACGATGATCAGGATGATCTCCACGGTTCCCATTCCGGATTCATCTTTCCAGAATTCACAAATTCCTGCTCTCATGTATTACTCCTTGTCTTTCATCCCTTTGTTTGTGTACCTTTGTCCGCAAGCATATACGGACGATAATGACAGTTATCTGTGCTGCGCCGGTCTCACATGGAAAAGCTGAAATAAGCCGGCACAATGATGATCAGCATAGTGATACCCAGCATGATCATCATGGGAAGGAGGAGTCTGGTCCCTGCTTCCTCACCCAGTTCCCGCGCAAGGTTTTTTCGCTCCTCAAAAGAGTTCTCCGCCTCCTCCCGGAGCACTTGCAGCAACGTATCATTTCCTCTCCGCAGGTTCTGCACGAGCAGTGTACACAGCTTTGTATACTGCCGCAGATGACATCTGCGTCCGAAATGCATATAAGCTTCCTCTTCCGGAACCCCGCTGTCCAGCTCGTTGCAGACAAGCAGGACCTCTTCGTACAGCCATCGCCTGCCGGTCTGCCGGCCTGAACTGCTGTGGTTCTTCTTTTTCTGTCTTTTCTGCGATGCGGCGCATTTTTGCCGGTATTCGGCCGCGCATTTGTAAAAAACGTTGCGCACACTCATTCCTGCTCCCAGGTAAAGCACCATCTTGCTGGTCAGCTGCGGGTAATCGATGGCAAGCTGGCGGTTCCTTTCACGCGTCTTTTCATGCAGGCGGCAGTCCGCCGCATACCATATCAGGATGCAGATCACAATTCCCAGAACCAGGATTCCCGCGCTCACATCCTGTACTTTTTCCTGCCAGGTGACCGCCAGGTCTCCGGCTTTGGAGGGGAGGCAGAAACTCTCTTTGTCCGCACTCTCTTTTTCCGCGCTGACAAGTGCCGTATTGACAGTATCCTGCAGTTTTTCCTTCTCGTCCCGCAGTGGTGCGCGCACAATAAATACCATCTTTTTTTGGAAGCGGTATTCTCCGCAGGTCAGAACTGCCGTCAGCTCGACTTCCTCTGCCTGATCCTCTCTGTAATCCGTGTTGAAAACACCCCCGTCCGTGTCCAGAACCGCATACCGTCCGCTCTCCCAGCTGAGTGTATACGGCAGAATCTGCGCGGCGGCCGGCATGACCAGAGGTGACCGGATCTGTTCCGCCGATTCGTTTTCACCCAGAAGAGCCTCCGGGAACTGGTCCAGTATTTTCCGTGCCCCGGCCGCGGCTTCTTTTCGGGTCAGCTGTCTTTCATGTACGGTGACCGTATAGGTTCCGTAGTCTTCATTTTCTTCCTCCTGCGTCTGCGGAAAAGCCCGGACTGTCAGCTGCCGGTCTCCGCCTCCTGTCTCCTGCCGCAGGACGCTTCCGTCCTCCCGCAGGATCCCGGCATAAAATGACTGCACATGCAGTGCCCCGGCCGCAAGAATGACTGCAAAGAGAAACAGAAGCAGGCGCTCATATTTTTCCATCCGGTAGAGAATCTCTTCCCTGGCTGCTTTCAGCGAGGGATACAGGATCCTGAGGTCGCTGCGCACTCCCTCTTCCCCCGGGAGCAGGAGTTCCCTTCCCTGCTGTCTGCGCTTTTGCCGGAACACTTCCACCTTTTTGATGACCCAAAGTGCCATCCTCCGGAAGGGCCTCCTATAGGGAGGGTCCCTCGCGTACGGGGGGAGTTCTTCCCCTGCAGAGAAAACTGCAAGGGCCATGAACGCGCATAATACCAGGATATACAATCCCGAATAGACTGCCGAAATCACTTTTTCCATCTTCACACCCTCCTCCCGTTTTCTCCAATCCCATCCCGCCGGCTTCTGCCGGTCTGCAGGAATCTCCCGCCTTCCGATCCCGCAGACAGTTCTCCTGCTGCCGGCAGTGCATAGCCGGCAGAATAAAGTCGGCAGTGCATAGCCGGCAGAGCAAAGTCGGCAGTGTATAGCAGGCAACACATCGCCTACAGTTCGATTGCCATGATTTTGTCCGAAAGCAGGACGGCGGCCAGATACGCGGCAAGGCAGCCTGTCATGAACAGTATTCCGACCGCATTATGGTACAGAACCGAAAAGAATCCTTCCGACGACAGCCCAAGATAAAAAATGATGAAAAAAGGGACCCCGTCCATGATCTTCTGCTCAAACTTTCTACTGCTCAGCAGGATGTCGATCTCAGTGTCGATCTCCATACGATCCCGGATGACCTCTGCCGTCCTTCCCAGGATATCCGGCAGATTCCCGCCGCTCCGGCGGGCTATGGCAAACACTTCTGCAAACTCGGTGATCTCTTCAATCTGCCATCTGGATGCGAATTCCAAAAGCAGTTTCTCCAGAGGTATCCTGTTTTCGATCCCTTTTCCGATCCGTTTCATCTCGTTTGTGATCGCCGCCTTTTCGCCAAACTGGAACTGCATTTCCCGCAGACATTCAACAAAGGCATTTTCCGCCGAATAGCCTGCTTTCAGAGCTGTAATGATTGCTGCAAGGGCTTCCCGGAACTGTGTAGACAGTTCCTTCTTTTCCTGCCGCCGCTTTTCTCCCGACCGTCTTCGGTAATAGGGATACAGAAGAGGCAGCAGCACCACCGCCGCAACAGGAGAGTCATAAAACAAGTATGCGATCACACCGATCAGTGCTGCCCCCTCCAGCAAAAAGAGAGGATTTTCCGGCAGAACAGGTGCTTTCCTCCGTCTGCTTTTCTCTTTACTGCCGACCCGCGTGCCTTGATGCCTGCTGTTCTTTTTATCTTTTTCATGCATCCTGCCTTTTTCATATCCCCTGTCTTTTTTCAAGTCTCCAGCCTCTTTCATATCTCCCGTCTTTTTCAAGTCCCTGCCTCTTCACAACTCCTGTTTTTTCAATTCTCTGCCTTTTTCATATCCTCTGTCTTTGTTTCAGGTTTCCTGCCTTTCTCATATCTCCCGCTTTCCGGCAGATATCTTTTGTCCGGTTTCCGAAAGTTCTTAATCCCCGGGTCCTCAGCCCCAGTGGCACTCTACGCCCGCCATCATAAGCTTGTCTCTGGACCGGAGTTGTCCTGTCTGCTCCCATCCCCCGATAATCTTCCCGTCCTTCTCCCCGGTTTCATAAAATCGATAGACAGGTGCTGTTGTGATACATCCGTTCTCCAGCCCGGTCACCTCGCAGATCTCCAGGAGTTTCCGGCTGCGGTCGCGAAGCCTGCCCAGGTGGATGATCAGATCGATCGCGGAGGCGATCTGCCCCCGGATGGCAGGCAGGGGGAGATCCATCGCCATTAAAACCATTGTCTCCAGGCGTGCGAGCATGTCTCTTGCGCTGTTGGCATGTCCTGTCGACAAGGAGCCGTCATGTCCTGTATTCATAGCCTGTATCATATCGATCGCCTCGGTTCCGCGGACCTCTCCGACAATGATCCTGTCCGGCCGCATACGCAGTGCGGACCGGATGAGGTCCCGGATACTGATCGGGCGGCACCCTTCTACATTTGCGTTCCTCGCCTCCAGGCGCACGAGATTATCGATATGACGGATCTGAAGTTCGGCATTATCCTCAATCGTGATCACCCTTTCATCAGCCGGTATATATTCGGATAAGGCATTGAGAAACGTCGTCTTCCCCGATCCTGTTCCGCCGCTGATAAAGATGTTGTATCCTGCTCTGACAATACAATCCAGGAAAGACGCGATCTCCTCAGAGACAGATCCGAAAGCCAGAAGATCCTCCATCAGGATCGGCTTGTCCGGAAAGCGGCGGATCGTCACGATCGGGCCGTTCAGGGCCACAGGGGGCAGGACAACATTGACGCGGTCGCCGTTATCCAGACGTGCATCCACAATGGGTGAAGACTCATTGACCACCCGATTGCATGCCGACACGATCTGCCGGACTACATCCTCCAGCTTCTCCTTTGACACAAAAGTCAGGTCTGTCCTTCTCACCTTCCCGTCTCTTTCGACAAAGATGCGGTCGGGTCCGTTGATCATAATCTCTGTCACTGTAGGATCTTCGATCAGATCCTGCAGTATATCCAGCCGCCGGATAGCGTTAAAGAGCTCCTGCCGCATGCGCTTCATCTCATCCAGCGACAGACTCCCCTCCCTCTTCGCACGGACGATCTCATCATCGATCAGTTCCAGGACCTCCCCGTCCTCAACACTCCTTGAAAAATCAATTCCCCGCATGACCGCATCATGGATTTCCTCCCTGATCTGTGTGTACCTGTTCACGATCATCCTCTCCTTCTCTATGCCGGATAAACAACAGTTACCTGGTGTCCCATCCGCTTTCCCGAACGGAGTACTGCTGTCCGTATTCGCCCTGCAGAAGCATTTCGCGGATATAGACTGCAAGCTCTCCCCGCGTCAGGTCCTCAAGGCCGGCAGGAATCTCCCTGAAGACAGGCAGCTTCCAGCACTGGGTACGCATTTTTATATCTTCGTAATTCATCCTGCGCAGCAGGTCTTCATACTGAAAGTAGCGGGCCCGTGAGAAGGTGTCGTCCCTGACAATCGTATACACCCGGTCGCAGGTCCGCAAAAGGTCCAGCAGTCCGTCTGTATGCTCTGTCAGATCCATGATCAGATACTCGTACTCCGTCACCTTTTCGATCGTCCGAAGAAGGCTGCTCCACTGCTCTTTTCTGATCGAGCGCAGTTCGATGAAGGATTTCATAGGCGGCAGAAAGTGCATGCCTCCCGCCTCCTCTGTCATCATCTCCAGCTGGCCGGCAAGCTTTTCCCTTGCGCACTCGTTATAATAGATCAGGTCGCTCACGCTTCCGCGGAACTCTCTGGCCAGCATCTTATCTAGTCCCGAAAAGGCCTCAAAGTTCATGTAGAGGACCTTGTGACGGCTGGCCAGAATCTGGCCCAGCGTCATGCTGAAGGTGGTCTGCAGACAGCGCGTCACCGGTGTATAGACCCCGATCCGAACCATAGGTCCGCCGTGCCGCAGTCCGGACATCACCGCTTCCTCTGCGGAGGAACATTTTCTTCGGATATACATGGCGATGTTCGCGATCGACTGAAATTTGCTGATGTTCTCCGGCTCTTCCAAAAGTACCTCGCTCTCATTGAGAAGGAGCAGGTTCCCGAATCCGGCGTCCGCTGCCGCCGGGGTATACTGCGACTGAGCGATCACCACAAGATCCGCCTTTCGGGCATCCGGATCCTGCAGCAGAGTTTCCGCTTTCGTATACAGGCGGATCTCGCAGGGAAAAGCCGCCTCCTGACGCAGATATTCCACAAGACGCCCCGCATAGGAGATGTCACTGTCACATACCGCGATCAATGTGTCTTTTTTCAAAGCTTGTCCGTCCATCGGCTCTCCCTTTCATTCTTTCAAGCCATACCGGAGCACAGCTGTGCACAGGCATCGTCAACGGGATATTCGTGAAGAAGATTTCTTATTGACATCAGGGTATGTTTGTGCTCCGGAAATGCACCTCACAGTCAATATATTCCTGCCAGATGCAGCAGCACACTGGCTGCCACCGACACCGCAAAATGTACCCTGTGCTCCCTGCCCCCGCTCAGCATCAAATGTCCAATACCTATGCACGCGCCTATGATAAATGCTCCGGCGAAGCACCTGAGGTACTCTCCTGCCGGCATAAAGGCGGAGACTGCCGCAAGAAGCTTGATGTCTCCTGCGCCGAGTCCTCCTGCCCGATAAAAAGGGATCAGGAACACCACGGTAAATCCGACCGCGCAGAGGACATCCAGAACGCCCGCAGCTCCTCCATGCAAAAAGGCCAGGACTACCCCCACACAAAGACCGGGCAGGGTTATCATGTTAAAAATTTTTCCGCAGTAAAGATCTGTTGCAGCTGAAATCGCCGTTATACATGCCAGTACCATGTCTGCGCACGATGCCGGGTCAAAAATAGTCTCTGCTGTTCCACCCATGCCGGACACCTCCTTGTCAAATGGCTTCCCGTCTGCTATGACGCAGATTATATGTGCCGGAAAAGCCTTTTTCAATCCTTTTTAATGAATTTCTTCATTTTCATCGTTTTGCCGAAAACAGTGCTTTTTATTATCCACAATCAACCTCTCATGCGCATATTTACAGCAAATTCACTTGTCAAAAATGTCCCTTTTCCACAGACTTATCCACATCTTTTGACCATAATTACGTGTCTTTGGTCACGGTTTTTAATTTGCTCAAATGAATGAATAAACCCGGCAGCCGGCCCCCTTACTCACATGCAGTCGCAGTTTATCCATGTTTATGAAGCGTTCCGGTGACCAGCCGGCGTTGACTTTCATTTTTTTTCATGGGATACTTAATTGCATAAAAAAAAGCGGGCCAATACCCGCCGCACATGAACATATATGAGATCTGCCAGCCGCTGCCCGCTGTGATCCGGCAGTGACTGCATAGGAGGATTTACAAAATGGCAATAGAACTGCATCCGCTTCTGGAGCCCTATTACACCGAGACCGAACCCGATCTTCGAAAAAACAAACTGGACGCATACAGTTCAACTTCCGATACGAAAGCAGACCAGTATCGAAAGGATCTCTATGCCTGCAGACATATTGACAAAAAGCACCCCGAAAAATCGATTGATCGTTTCCTCTTCCATCTGATCTCTCTGGCCACGATCGCGAAAACTCCCGGACTTTTCCCGAAATTTCGCAAAAAGGAAGTCCGCTCCATCCTGTCCGCCATGCAGCTGGATGACCGTCCTCTGCAGGATCCCGAATGTGAAGCGGCCCTGTACTGGGAATACCGGAACGCTGTCCGCCGCTATATTGCCACCTGCGACGATCCTTCCTATGGCAGAACACTGCTGGGAATGAAGCCTTCCGACGCGGCAGGCCGCCGGGAAAAATGCTGTGAAGACGTATGGAGCTTCTCCTTCGGCGTCGCCTCCCTGGTGGGACTGGAGAGGGAAATGTCGATTTTGTGCCGGGCCGCAAACGACGAATACTGCGCTCTCAATCCCGACGTGGAGTCCCTGGAAGCGGAGTACAATAGATACCGCAAATAAATAAACAGAGAAATGAACAGCGTCTCTCACACGTGCGCCCGCCGGGCCGCACCTGCGGTTTTACCTTTAAAGGCACAAGGGGCAGGGATCATCAGGATCCCTGCCCCTTCATGATGTTTTCAAACCCTTTTTATCCCTGTCCTTTACCGCCTTACGGGATTTACACAGTTCAGCCCTGACACTTACCGTTTATCGGGATCCCCTTTTTGGGGCTGCAGTCCCCAGTTCTCCCTTCCTCTGCGGTAGAGATACAGGCAGATCAATACAGACAAAAGGGATCCCATCGGGGCAGCCAGACCCATCGGATAGAGCGTCGCGGGGAAAAAGACCGCGGCGGCCCAGGCGCCGGGAATACGGAAGGTTATGATGGAAATGATATTGTGCAAAAAGGAATATCCCGATTTTCCATAGGCGCTGAAAAATCCGCTGAAGCAGAAATGGATTCCTGCGAAAATACAATCCAGGGAATAGGTCCGCAGATATTCCGCGCCCAGGCGCACTACAGTCTCTATATTGTCTCCCTTTTTTACAAACAGAGAGACGATCCGGGGAGCCAGAGGCTGGCACAGGATAAAAACGACTGCCCCGAATCCCACACAGATCTGACATCCCACCTTCAGAACCCTGCGGCTTCTGTCATGCCGCCCTGCACCCGCATTCTGGGCGGAGAGAGCGGAAACCGTGGAGAGCATGGCGCTGGGCACAAGGAAGAGGAAACTGATGACCTTCTCCACGATGCCGACTGCAGCGGCCACCTCTACGCCCCGGCTGTTGGCAATCATAGTGATGACCAGGAAAGAGACCTGGATCAGGCCCTCCTGCAGGGCGATCGGCAGACCGACGCGGACGATCTTGCCGGCGTCCTCTCTGTCCGGCCCGGCCGACCGGCGAAAAGCATCTGTATGATATTTTTTGAGTGCGATCAGCCCCAGCAGAACCGAAATGCCCTGGCTGACCACCGTGGCGGCTGCGGCGCCCGCAGCACCAAGACCCAGGGGGCCGACCAGCAGCCAGTCCAGACCGATATTGACGACACCTGCCGCCGCGACATAATACATGGGTCGCCGTGTATCTCCAAGGCCTCTGAAAATAGCTGAGACAACATTGTAGGCGGTGATAAACAGGACGCCTGCAAAGCAGATCCGCATATAGGACGCCGCCTCGGACACAGCCTCTGCAGGGACTTTTAACAGATATACAATCGGAAAGGTAAGGACCAGAAGCAGCAGAGTCAGTCCCAGTGCCAGCGCGCCAAACACTGCAAATGTCGTACTGACCGCTCCCGCGATCCCGCGGCGGTCTCCGGCTCCGACACTTCGTCCGATCAGGACAGTGGAGCCCATGGCAAAGCCGGCGATCACCACCGTCAGCATATGCATCAGCTGACTGCCCACAGACACGGCTGTGATAGACGCCGCCCCATTGAACTGTCCGACGATGAACAGGTCCGCCATACCGTAAAACGTCTGCAAAAAGCAGGTAATCAGGTAAGGGATTGAAAAGCGAAGCATCCCCCTGACAATATTTCCCTGCGTGAATGTATTTTCCTGCATAAAACCACCGCGGTCCCTTCTTTATCCAAAAGAAAAATGTGCATCAAATAGTCTTTGACACAACATTACACATTTGTTAATGTACATATAGAAACATAATTTTAACATAGCAACTAAAATTTACCAAACAAAAAAAATGATGGAGGAATGACAATGGCAAAATTCGTATGTGATGTCTGTGGATATATCTATGATGAGGAACTCGGCGATCTTGAGGCAGGCATCGAGCCCGGAACCAAGTTCGAGGATCTCCCCGATGATTTCGAGTGCCCTATGTGCAGCGTAGGTAAAGATCAGTTCTCCCCCGCAGAGGAAGAATAATCTCTATCGCACGGGTCTTCGTATTTTCAAGACTGAACAAATGAATACTGTGGATTTAAATCGTGGATTTAAATCCTTTATAGAAAAACAGCCTGCAGACAGATATCATCCGCCTGCAGGCTGTTTTCAAAAATTACAGGGTGGAAATCCTGTCCTTATTAGCGGCTTTCATGACAATAACTCTCTTATTCAGGACATTTTTTCCAATAAAAAAATCCCCGAAACGCATGGTGTATTCAGGGATTTTTCTCTTTCTTATGATAAAATATAACAAAACAGCCTTGAAAACAGGGGGATTGAGCCATGATACAGTACCAGAAAAAAAACCTGACGCTCGGGGACAGCAGCGAAGAACTGCTGTCAGAAGATTCCGGGGGGCTTCCCTTTGTATGCCATTATGATGAGAGCCGCCTGTTTGCAGGACATCATATCCCCTGGCACTGGCATGACTGGATCGAGATCAACTATATAGATAAGGGCTCTTACCAAATGCACTCACCGGAAATTGAGCTGACAGCAGAGCAGGGAGATGTTGTTTTCATCAACAGAAATATCATGCACGCCTGTGACTTTCCCACACCGGTCAATTACTACTCCTATACTTTTGACTCCCGCTTTCTGGCCGGCGAGTTCGGAAGCTATATCGACCGGAAATATTTTGCCCCGATCCTTCGCAGCAAAAATCTATCCGTTCTCCGGATCAGGCCCAACACTCCCCTCAGGATCCGTATGATCGAGCTGATCCTGCAGCTGACAGATACTCTGCGCGATGAACCGGAGGGCTTTGAGCTCACTGTCCGCGAGATCATCAGCCGTTTTTTTATCCTCCTGCTCAAAGAAACAGAAGAGATCCGTATTACGGAAAAAAAGGGAAACGAACGGGATCTGGAACGCATGAAACTCATGCTCCAATACATCTATGCACACTACAGCGAGCCCCTGGGGCTGGAAGAAATCGCCGGCTCTGCCGGAATCAGCCCGCGTGAATGCACCAGGTGCTTTCAGCGTTCCATCAGCCGTTCCCCCGTCCGCTTTCTCATTGAATACCGTGCCCAGATGGCAGCCATGAGGCTGGAGCGAACGGATGAGAGTATTTCCTCGATCGCAGAGCGCTGCGGCTTTGTCTCTGACAGCTACTTTGGAAAAATCTTCAAGGACATCTATGGCTGTACCCCCAGGGATTACAGAAAAAAACACAGTTCATGACCTCTGGGTCACCAGATACCACTTTGTGAACGCTGTGCCGATAATGATCACGTATCCGATCAGACTCCAGACATCCGGAAGTTCTCCGAACAGCAGGATCCCGAAGGCTGCCGCGTAGATTACCTGGGAATAGTCAAAGACAGAGATATCCCTGGCCGGCGCATGCTGGTAGGCCGCCGTGACCGAGAGCTGTCCTCCCGCAGCGGCACAGCCGGCAAAGATCAGGAAAACAAGCTGCAGGACGCTCATGGGCTGATAATTCATCAGGAAGTTGGGCAGCAGGACCAGAGTGGAAAATATAGAGAAAAATGCCACGACAATAGGTCCCTTCACACCCTGCAGACCAAGCCTGCGCACAAAAGTGTACGCTGTTCCTGCCGAAAAGCCTCCGAAAATACCGATCAGGGCAGGGAATGAGACAATTCCGGAAGAAGGCTTTGCCACAAAGGCCGCGCCGATAAAAGCAAGGAGGACTGTTCGGGATTTCCCCCAGGATAAAGATTGACATGAGGATCGCAAAAAAAGGAGAGAGTTTATTGAGCATATTGGCATCGGCGATCCCCAGATGATCCACGGCCCAGAAATTCGACAGGATCCCGGCCGTTCCGAAGGCGCTTCGCAGGATCAGGGGAAGCAGACTCTCCTTCTTGACAGTGACCCTCTGCCCTGAGCGCAGCAGAATGACGATTGCCACAGCCGCAGCCACAATATTTCTGAAAAATGCCTTCTGCATGGTCGGCACATCTCCCGAAAGCCTTACAAAAACTGACATCAGGCAAAAGAAGAAGGCTGCCAGCAAGATAAAGAGGATTCCTTTTTTCCTGCTGTCTGTCTTTATCTCCGCTCTCACAACCACGCCCTCTTTTTTCTTACTCATCTTTTCAGCATTCTCCAATCGTCTTTAGAGACTGTGCTTCGATACTCCTTATTTCGGCACGCCTCTGCATTTTCCATGAAACGGGTACCATTATAAACGAATTTCTCTTCTGTGTGAACAATTAACAATGGTGAAAAGTATAAAAAAAGATTCCTGCTCTGCACCTTTGGTGCAGGCAGGAATCCTCTTATGTTTCTGTCATATTCTGTTCAGGTTTCGCCGCAGTGCGGCTGCTCCCGGTCACGGCTTCCGGAGAATTCCGGATCACCAAACTTCAGGGGCATATGATAGATACCATCAGATCACGAAACCTTCGCATGCAGCATGAAACAGATTATTTGCAGTGATTGAAAGCTGCGAAGCCCGGATATACAGCGCTGTCGCCAAGCTTCTCCTCGATACGGAGCAGCTGATTGTACTTGGCAACACGCTCGGATCTGGAAGGAGCACCGGTCTTGATCTGGCAGGTGTTCAGAGCAACTGCGAGGTCAGCGATGGTGGTGTCTTCGGTCTCACCGGAACGGTGGGAAGTAACAGCGGTCATGCCGGCCTTGTGAGCCATCTTGATGGCCTCAAGGGTCTCGGAAACGGAACCGATCTGGTTGAGCTTGATGAGGATGGAGTTGCCTGCGCCGAGCTCAATACCCTTTTTCAGTCTCTCGGTGTTGGTAACGAACAGGTCGTCGCCGACGAGCTGGACCTTGCCGCCGAGCTGCTTGGTCATCTCGACCCAGCCTTCCCAGTCTTCCTCATCCAGACCATCTTCGATGGAGTAGATGGGATACTTCTCGATCAGGCTTGCCCAGTGAGCGATCAGCTCTGCGCTGGTGAAGTCCTTGCCGGACTTGGGCTGATGATAGAAGCCTTTGCCCTTGGGGCTCTTCCACTCGGAAGCAGCAGCGTCCATAGCCAGGACGAAGTCCTTGCCGGGCTCATAGCCGGCCTTCTTGATAGCTTCCATGATCAGGTCGATAGCGCCCTCATCGCCTTCGGGCTTATTGGGAGCGAAGCCGCCCTCATCACCGACTGCTGTTACATCGCCCATCTCTTTGAGGATCTTCTGCAGTGCATGGAAAACTTCTGTGCACTGACGAAGGCCTTCTTTGAAGCAGCATGCGCCTACGGGCATGATCATGAACTCCTGAGTATCAACGGAGCTGTCTGCATGTGCGCCGCCGTTAAGGATGTTCATCATGGGAACAGGAAGCTTGTTAGCCTGAAGGCCGCCGAAGAAGCGATAAAGCGGGATGTCCAGAGCTGCTGCTGCAGCCTTGGAAGCAGCGATGGAAACTGCCAGAATCGCGTTTGCGCCCAGGTTGGATTTATCCTTTGTGCCGTCAAGATCGATCATAGCCTTGTCAACTGCATAGATGTCGGATGCATCGATGCCTACCAGAGCAGGAGCGATCTTCTCGTTGATGTTGGCAACAGCCTTGGAAACGCCCTTGCCGCCGAATTTGGACTTGTCGCCGTCACGAAGCTCAAGAGCCTCGAACTCACCAGTGGATGCACCGCTGGGAGCAGCGCCTCTGCCGATCGTACCGTCAGCGAGATAAACCTCAGCCTCTACGGTAGGATTGCCGCGGGAGTCAATAATTTCACGACCGATAACTTTTTCAATCTGTAAGTAATCCATAGCTTTCCTTTCTTTTGTCTTAAGACATAATGGGGGAATATTGATTCGAACCAATCCTTATTTTAGCAATTATCATAGGAAATAGCAACCATGTTACAATTCTTTTTGGTGAAAATTAACAGCGTGAAAAGATTCACATTTCGATGAATCCCTTCACGCTGCTGTATTTTTGAATATTGATCGTCAAATATCGTCTGCTTCGCGCACCATACGTCTACAAACCGCCTGTGCGGCCGCCCATGACAGTGCGCAATGACCGCATATTGCAGGATCCGGTCAGGCTTCGACGAGACCGAGCTCTACATTGAGATATCTTGCGACTTCCTTGCCGTCCAGGCCGTGGACCATGCAGGCCTCTGTCAGGCTTTCCATCTGGGATGCGGGGCAGCTGACACAGCCCATACCGCAGTTCATCAGAAGATAGATGGCATCCTGATGCTTGCTGATGATTTCGGAGATCAGCATATCACCGGTGATCGGCTCTTTTGCAGCGACGTTGTTTTCCATGATTGTATTCCTCCTTAAAAATGGCTGCTCTTTCGCAGCAGTTACATAATTAGAATCTCTTTCAACCAGAATCTCTTTCAAGGATATATAGAGATACTGTTGTCCGTTTTTTGCAGTTTTTATCACCTATGTATTTAACAGGTGAATACAAATTTTAACAGGAAAGGCTTATGTCTGTCAAGCAGGGATTCCTATGCGCAGCGCAGATGAGGGATTCCTGTGCGCAGTGCAGAGATCAGATGCCGTTTCCCAGCACAACGAGATAATACAGATAATAAATTCCGGAAGCCAGGTGCAGGAGCAGCACGATTCCGCACAGAGCAAAGGCCAAAACAGCGACAGCCTTTTTAAAGCCGCGGCCATCCGCAAAACAGCATCTCCAGGCGGCATAATCCCTGATACTGATGAACCAGAGCAGATAGGCGCCCAGGATATATCCCCAGTTGAAATTGCCGTGATACATTCGGGACCCGCCCTCGGCGAGAAGGAATTTTTCACCCATTCCGACGAAAAGAGTGATCCAGGCAAAAAAGTCCGTCCAGTCAAATGTCCGGCGCACGATACCGCAGAGGCTCACGCACAGAGGGAAGGCAAGCAGCAGCAGGGTGGAGACTGCAATGTTCGGTGTATAGAGACCGGCGACCTTGAAGGGCGCAAAGACAACGCCTGCCGAATCCTCATTGGTACTGCCATAGAAAGCCGTCAGAAACTGCATGGCCATCAGGGCAACTGAAGGAAAGCAGCAGACAAGCAGCTGCATTCCCAGCGGAAAGTTTCTGAAGCGGTATATAAAGAGCCACAAAAACATGAGCAGGAAAATCGCAGGATAAAATATCTGGACGAAACTCGGTTTGGAGAGATTCGAGAGCAGCAGCAGGACTGCGATCAGAATCCCTTTCCATACCCGCAGCCCCTGGCCCTTGCGGAATCCGCCTCTCTGAACACGTACACACTCACCGATGACGATCACGAAGACCAGCAGCGCAATGGGCCTCACCATGATCGTAGTCGGATTGTGCCAGGGGTTGGGAGAGCCCTGCCCCAGATAAGGAGTTTCATTGAACGAGGGCACATAAATTGCGCTCACCAGGTTCAGAACCAGTGTGAAGAGGGCAGTTCCGATCAGAGAAAGCCCGCTTCCGGATCCGGGGGATGTCCCTGCAGACGCCTTCACTGAGAGATTGACAGCCGTATCCTTCGCCGTGACGGCTCCGCTTCCGACCGCCCGGTACAGAAAGAGGGCTCCCAGCAGATAGGTGACCGCGCACAGTCCGCCGGATACAATACCCGCCGCACGCTGTGCCTCAAATCCGATCATCATTGCCGCACGCACAAGAAGATGCCAGACAGGTTCCGGATGCTCTTTGAGCATCTGTACAGGATCCCTCCAGTCCAGCTCCCTGGCAATGTCCACATGGATTCCATAATCAACCGACACGTAGCTCACCTTGTAGGCCGCATAAAAAACAGCCGCCGCACCGACGAGCAAAATAAATGTACCGATCAGAACCGACAGGAAATTCTCGCCTTTTTTCTCCTTCTGTTCATTCATTTTACGGTTCCTTTCTAAACAAAATATCACTTGTCCGACATGGATGCCGGCACATTTTTTCTCACTGTCCCACTCCGCAAATTTCCACTATTATAAGCTTTTATGCGGAACGTACGCAAGTAGGTCGTCTGGCAACTTGTAAGGCCGGTCTCCAGCTGTTTATAATGAAGGTTGAAATAACCACCACTACTGTACAGCGACACATGGGCTCCAGGTGTGAAAGATCACCACTGCGGGAAAGAGAGCCGGGCGACCGAAGGGTCTGAAGAAAAAAGGTCATGCATGCGGGAAAAGCGCAGCAAGTCTTGAAGGTTCTGTGCCTGCCAATTGGAGGTATTTATGAAAAAAATATGGAAACAGCCTTTCAACATGCTGATTCCCTGTATCATCGTTCTGACGGTTCTGTTTTTCGTCATCATCACATTGGGGGACCGCGCGAAAGAAGACTATAAGTCCCGACAGCTTGCCGCACAGGAGGCAGGCCTGGATTTTTCGGGAGCTGCACCCGGATTTGACGGACTCGGATTCTACGATGACGAACATTTTACTGCCGATACCGCCTTTTTCCGGCTGACAGAGGAGGATCTCAGCGGTGTCTGGATCGCCTATGTCCCTGCCGAGATGAGCGGCAAGCCGCTTCATCTGTGCCTGAACAGCGGAGAGCAGCTGCAGATTGAAAGGATCAGCGGGGAAGCACCCGGAGACCTGGACCTCTCACAGTACCTGGATGTTCCGAAGGAAAACACGGACCCGGATGCAGCCGAAAATAAAGGCGGCAATGCCGGCAGCGGATCCACAGACGGAGACGTGAGCGGTCATATTTTCCATGCCGGCGATACCCTTCCGCAATTTGCGGAAGGCGCCACTTTCACCTTCACCCTTCTGGACAGCGGGGGCAGGAAAACAGACAGCAGGACCGTTATTTTCCTCTATACCGAAAATGTGCCCTCCATGTACATCAATACGGAGAGCGGTTCCATGGAGGCGGTCGACAATGATAAAAGCAAGGAGACGTCAGAAACGGCGGACTACCGCATCCGCATGACCGACGGCAGGCTGGACGCCGCCGGCAGCTGCACCATCAAAGGGCGCGGCAACAGCACCTGGGGAAGAGAAAAGCATCCCTATAACCTGAAACTCGCTTCAGAAGATACCCTTCTGGGCATGGGAAACTGCACCAAGTACGCGCTGCTGGCCAACTATTGGGACTCCACACAGACCAGGCAGTACTATGCTTTCAATACCGCTGAAAAGCTGGGTCTTGCCTATACCCCGCAGGAGAAATTTGTCAATCTCTATCTCAACGGACGCTACCAGAGCCTGTATCTTCTCTC
>ONXK01000004.1 GCA_900321785.1 uncultured Lachnospiraceae bacterium
TTCTTTTCCGCGGCGTTCTTCACAGCTTTTTCCGGGAAGGCCTTACTTGCCGCTTCCTCATCCGAGATCATTTCAGTATTGCGGGAACGGATCTTGTCGATCAGTTCGGGAATCATATCCATGATATGGGTCAGACTGGTCTGGTCTCTGACATTGACAACCTTTGTCATATTGTTCCTGATCACCAGTACTGCAGAAGGGGTCATTTTCGCGGAGAAGCCGCCCATACCGCCGTCCTTGCGTTCTGATCCGTTTGAACCTGCCCCGACGCCGATGCTGACATCAGAAAGAGGAACAATGATCGTATCGCCAACAGTGATCGGTTCACCGACTACCGTGCGGGAAGTCAGGACGCCCTGCGCACCATCCATCAGAGATTCAAGCACCTGGTTGAAACTGTTGTTCTTGCTCCCGTTCAGCTTTATTCCATTGCCATTTCCGCTGCCGTTCTTTTTCTCTTCCATTATTTCCTGATCCTTTCCTGAATACTGAGTGCCATAAGGCCGTTCAGAGATAATATATACGCTTTATGCTGTCTGTCTGTTTCTTTTTCTATACTGCCACTCTCTTAAATACATAGATACATGAGTTGCCCGACAAATGGGCACATTGCTGCATAAGCCCAACGCTTTTTACGCCGGTACATTGGACTGCCGGGTCCTGGCAGCAGGTCCTGTCATGCCGCGGCAGACGATGTCTTTCCCTGCTCCTGTGTCTTTTTGGATTTTCCGGAGCGGTGTCCGGGACCGCGGCGCAGTCTGGTGATCAGACGCCTGACGTCTCTGTTTAGCAGGATCCGTATCCCGTCGTAGGCCAGGCTGAATAAACAGATTTTGCCCTGCGCGGCACCGTGCAGATCATATCGATAGAGCTCAAAGTCCGTTCCGACCGCAACATGGCCCGCTGTAATCGGATACAAATACCCCTGAACAGCAAAAACCTGCGCACTTCTGGCCGGATCTCCCAGCCCCAGCACACCGGTCAGACCGTATTCCCGGGGCATGACATTCCGGACTATCTGCCGAAGCCTGAAGAAAAGCACCTCTCTCGCGCGGGTACCGCACTCTGACTGGAGCACATGAAAGACATCCTGCAGCCGGTTGTACAGCTTTTCGATGCGGTTGAGCATCTCCTCCAGCTTCTGATCCAGTGTCTTCTTTTTCTCAGGTTCCCCGGGCTTCTCTTCTTCTTTCTCCTCTTCTGGCTCTTTTTTCCGCAGGAGCCTGTCCAGCGGAACCTTTTTCCCCAGGATGCGGACCTCCACGCGGATAAATTCGTCATCTCCGTCTTTGCCGCCTGCAGAAAGACCTCCGTAAAAGACTCCCAACAGCCACCGGACACTTCCCTCAAAGGCAACGTCTTTTTTCAGATCCAGATGCAGCACTTCGCTGCTCCCCTCCGGATCATCGATGCTGCCGGAAAAAGAATAACGAATCGGAACAAACAGAACGAGCAGCATGATGATCAAGAGCAGTCCGGCCAATATAAGGAGTACGATCCCAAGGACCTTCAGCACAGTTAAAAAAACTGCCATCGCTCACTACTCTCCTCTTTGGTTCTCAAAGGCAGTCCGGGACGCAAGATACTGCGCCGCATTCCACTGCCCTGTCATTCTAAATGATTCTTCTGTAATCCTTTTTACCATGTCGATCGCATCGGCCCTTCCCTCTGCAATCCCCACAATAAAAGGCGGATGTACTTTGTAATATGCCGTCTGGAGATTCGCGCAGTGCATGATTTCCAGCTGCGGTCTTCCCTGGGGTCCCCTGGCAAGAAGCAGGACATATATGGTAAGATGCCCCTTTCCGCGCATCAGATCTTTTCTGACCTTCCGCGGATTCGGGATTTCGGGGCTCACATACAATTTGTCATAAAAAACCATCAATCATCTCCCTCTGCACGCAGAGCGGTCAATCCGGTATTCCGTCACCATCAAGATCCTCGAAGACACCGATATTCTGCATATTCACTGTCCTTCTGCGGATCTTGGCTTCCTCCGACGCCTGATAGATAAAGTCTTTGATCTCCCTGGCATGGCGGATATTCTTGAGAACGATCGTCTTGTTGGTCGCGTCGGAAGTGACACAGATCACTGTCCCAAGTCCGAAAATTCTCTGGAAAAAGCTGATCTGCAGCTGCACATCGATCACCCGGTACATGTAACAGTCGTTTTCCATAGATGAAAGGAAACCGGATTTGATCTGAATATCGTTTTCATACAGCAAATATGTCGTAAAAGTAAAGGGAAGTCCCAGAAATAACCATCTTTTCTGTTCTTTATAAACCAGCTTGCCCTTTTCAGACAATGCCCGTCTGTCGATCGCGCCGCCTGAAGTTTCCGAAGGACCAGTTTGCGTTTTCTCTCTGATCATCAACATACCTCCTGAGGTGATCCTTTTTACAGCGAACAAACAATCACTACTATCATACATCCATTTTTCATTCGGGGAAAGTCTTTTCTTTCTCCTATGCGGTCAGCCTCCCGGCGGCACAGATATCCCCTGCTAAGCATACACAGCACCCTTCTTTTGACTCCAAAAAGACTAAGATTGCGGATTCAATGAGTTAGCATTTATTAACCCATTCCCTCAGTGTTATTATAGGTATGAAAACGATAATGCTGACATAGACCGGCATTATCCAGATTTATAGTTTTCAGTAGCTTTATGTAAATGTTTTTCTTATGTAAAGGAGGCTATTTATGGCAGCTGATTATTATGCATCCCTCGGTAAAAACCTGATCGGTACAAAGACATTTGACAATCTGATGGCCGCATTTGCCGGCGAGTCCAAGGCAAGAAATAAATACACCTATTTTGCTTCCAAGGCAAAAAAGGACGGGTACGAGCAGATTGCCAAAATATTCCTGCAGACAGCAGAAAACGAAAAAGAGCATGCCAAGATCTGGTACAAGATCCTGGAAGGTGTTCACAGCACAGTAGATAACCTTGAGATTGCCGCAGACGGCGAGCACGAGGAGTGGACAGAAATGTATCCCGACTTCGCAAAAGACGCACGCGAAGAAGGTTTTGCAGAGATCGCCAATCTCTTCGAGATGGTCGCTGCAATCGAAAAAGAGCATGAAGCACGTTATCGCAAGCTCATCGAGAATATCCAGGGCGGCCTTGTCTTCTCCAGAGACGGCGACCGTATCTGGGAATGCGGCAACTGCGGCCACATCGTCATCGGCCCCGCAGCTCCCGATGTATGTCCTGTCTGCAATCACCCTCAGGCCTATTTCGAGCTCCACGCCGACAATTATTGATCCATCGGACAATTATTGATCCATTGCCGGTCAAAAAAGAGGCTGGCTAAACAGCCGGCTTTTCGCAGCCGGGTACTCCTGCTGACTGAAGACAGATAAATAAACACTGAGTCAAGCGGGCGCAAATGCATAAAAACCCCTGCAGCCATCTGGTTTTCCAACACAGATGCACTGCAGGGGTCTTTTTTCATCCAAGTTCACTGATCATACTGACAAATTCAATATCCTCAGCCTCAACACGGAAATTCGTTGTCATCGTCTCTCCGTCCGGCGTAGTGATCTTTACATCCAGAACAGAACCTTCCGGCAGTCCTTTTCTCCTGATCGCCATGATAAATCTTGTAAAGCCGGGATGACGTTTCCTGAAGTCATTCAGCTGCGTCTTCAGTTTCATAATCTGCAGTGGATTTACAGCCATTTCTTCCATTCCTTTCTGGTTTTACAATACATCGGTTCTACAGTACATGAATCTGCAGCACATTGATTCTGCCGCACATCGGTTCTGCAGTACATTGGTCGTGCCGTACATTCATTTTGCAGTACATTGATTCTGCAGTACATTGATTCTGCAGTTTATTGGTTCTACAGCACGTCGATCAGCTCCGCCAGCGACCTGACAGGGATGACCTTCATCCCCTCCGGAATCTGGAGCCGTCTCATATTGCTGGCAGGCAGCACGCATACCGTAAAGCCCATTTTGGCAGCTTCCTGCAGGCGCATCTGCGCCATCGAGACCGCACGCACTTCTCCGCTGAGTCCAACCTCCCCGAATACGATCATATGGTCGTTGACGGGAACATTGCGGAAACTGGAAAGGATCGCCATGACGATCCCCAGGTCCAGGGCAGGTTCCGTCTGGCGGATACCTCCCGCCAGATTGATATAGGCATCGTACTGAGACATGGGTACGCCCAGCCGCTTTTCGATGACCGCCATCAGGAGGCTGACGCGGTTAAAATCCGTTCCGGTGGACTGGCGCTTGGGATATCCGTAATTTGTATGGCAGACCAGGGCCTGGACCTCAAGCAAAAGAGGCCTTGTGCCTTCCATGGAACAGGTCACAACACTGCCGCCCACATCATGGGGACGTCCGCTCAGGAGAAATTCCGAAGGATTGAGGACCTCGGAAAGACCGTCGCCGCGCATCTCGAAGATCCCGATCTCATTGGTCGAGCCGAAGCGGTTTTTGACGCTGCGCAGGACCCTGTAGGAGGCATATCTGTCTCCTTCAAAATAAAGGACTGCGTCCACCATGTGCTCCAGGACGCGGGGGCCCGCGACATTGCCGTCCTTCGTGACATGGCCTACAAGGAAAAAGGTGATCCCCGCCTCCTTGGCAAGCCTCAGCAGAATACCGGTGGCCTCGCGGATCTGCGCGACACTGCCGGGAGAGGCCTGCACCTGGGCGCTGTACATGGTCTGGATCGAATCAATGATCGCGAGCCGGGGCTTTTCCTCCTGCAAAGTGGCAGTGATGGAATCAAGGTCCGTCTCACACAGAAATCGAAGCCGGTCCGATATATCGCCGATCCGCTTCCCCCTCATCTTGATCTGGCGCAGAGATTCCTCTCCGGAAATATAGATGATGTCGATACCGGATGCCGCCATATTCCTTGCCGCCTGCAGCAGGATGGTGGACTTGCCGATGCCCGGATCACCGCCCAGAAGGATCATGGATCCGGCCACAACGCCTCCTCCCAGCACTCTGTCCAGCTCCGCAAATCCTGTAGAAAAGCGTTCCTCGCCTGTCTCTTCGACGGCAGAAAGCGGCACCGGTCTTCGCCGGACTCCCGCATGGGCAGCGGACATCGAGGCAGCCGAAGTCCCCGGCGTCTTTGACGGAGCCGGGGCTTCCACCATTGTATTCCATTCCCTGCAGGCAGGGCACTGTCCAAGCCATTTGGCTGACTCATGACCGCAGCTGCTGCAGAAAAAAACTGTCCTGATCTTTTTTGCCATAATGTATCGCTTTCATTCCCCGGTCTTCTTATGCTTCTTTTTTAGATCCGGTAAAGACCACCTCGCCTCCGCGGAAACCGGCCGTGACGGTGCACCCTTCTGTGAACTCCTCCGCCAGGATCTTCTCTGAGAGGGGATCCTCGATCACTGACTGGATCGCGCGTTTGAGGGGACGGGCGCCCATCTTGTCATCCGAGTACTTGTCGACGATATGATTGCGCAAAGCGGCAGTGATCTTCAGATCAATGCCGAGCTGGGTCCTGGCGCGCCTGATCAGGTCGGAGGCCAGAAGCATGGTGATCTGCCCCATCTCCTCGCGGCTCAGAGCGTGGAAGACACGGATCTCATCGATACGGTTGATGAATTCGGGCCGGAAGATCTTTCTGACCTCGTCCATAACGCCCTTTTTCATACGTTCATAATCCTGCTCCGCAGTGGGTTTATCTGCAAAGCCCAGGGTTTTGGGCGCAATAATGCGCTGGGCGCCTACGTTGGATGTCATGATGATGACGGTGTTCTTGAAGTTGACCTTGTGCCCCTGGGAATCCGTAATATGTCCTTCGTCCAGGATCTGCAGAAGGATGTTGAAGACATCCGGATGGGCCTTTTCGATCTCATCGAACAGAACGACCGAATAGGGATGGCGGCGGACCTTCTCGGAGAGCTGGCCGCCCTCTTCATATCCCACGTAGCCGGGTGCTGAACCGATGATCTTGGAGACCGCGTACTGCTCCATATATTCGGACATGTCGATCCGGATCAGGTCCTTGTCGGAGCCAAACATGACTTCCGCCAGTGCTTTGGAAAGTTCGGTCTTGCCGACGCCGGTGGGGCCCAGGAAAAGGAAGGATCCGATGGGCCGATCCGGATTCTGCAGGCCGACACGTCCGCGGCGGATGGCGCGGGATACCGCATCCACAGCATCCTCCTGTCCGATCACGCGTTTGTGCAGCTCATCTTCCAGGCGAAGGAGTCTTGCGCTCTCCCTCTCGGTAAGACGGTTGACCGGTACTTTTGCCCAGATAGAGATCACGGATGCAATGTCCTCTGCAGTAACAGGCACGGCCTTTGTGTCTTTTACGCTTTTTCTGCGGTTGTTGAGGTTCTCAAGTTTTTTGACAAGGGCATCCTGCTCTTTACGGAGCGAGCGCGCAGTATCGAGGTCTCCTTCCATAAAGGCCTTCGCCAGCCTGGAATCCGTATCCCGGATCTGTTCCTCCAGGGCCAGAGCTTTGTTCCCGCTGTCGCCGGCCGTAAGCCGGACTGCTGCGCAGGCCTCATCGATGACATCGATGGCTTTGTCGGGAAGATTCCGGTCATTGATATAGCGCACGGAGAGATCGACCGCTGTCTTCAGGGCATCCTCTTCCACTTTTACACCGTGGTGTTCCTCATAAATATGGACAATGCCTTTCAGGATCTCAACGGTCTGCTCCGGTGTCGGCTCTTCGATCTGGACCGGCTGGAAGCGGCGCTCGAGGGCTGCGTCCTTTTCGACATATTTGCGGTATTCCGTGATCGTAGTCGCGCCGATCAGCTGAACTTCTCCACGGGACAGCGAAGGCTTGAGGATATTGGAGGCATCCAGTGAACCCTCTGCCCCGCCGGCTCCGATCAGGGTGTGCAGCTCATCCACGAAGAGAATAATATTTTTGTCAGCCGTCACTTCTTCGATGACGCGCTTGATCCTCTCTTCAAATTCGCCGCGGTATTTTGTTCCCGCGACCATACCGGAGAGATCCAGTGTCAGCAGGCGTTTGTCGCGCACGGATGCCGGCACATCTCCGGATACGATCCTACGGGCAAGTCCCTCGACGACAGCTGTCTTGCCGACGCCGGGCTCGCCGATCAGGACGGGATTGTTCTTGGTCCGGCGGCTGAGGATCTGGATCACACGGCGGATCTCATCATCACGTCCGATCACCGGATCGAGTCTGCCGTCATAGGCCATCTGGGTGAGGTCGCGGCTGTACTGGTCCAGAATGCCCCGCTGCTCATTGCCTGGGCCGCCGGCCTGCAGATCGTCTCTGTGCGCTGCAGGATCCTCTCCCATAGCGGCAAGCAGTTCATAATAAACCTTGGAAATATTGATTCCCATGGCCTCCAGAATCTTGAGCGCAACATTTTCCCGCTCCAGTATAATCGCCAGCAGAATGTGCTCGGTACCGGTCTGGTCCGACCTGTATTTGTCGGCCTGACTGCGTGCCATATGCAGCACCTTCTGGCAGCGGGGGGAATAGCCCTCATGATCCAGAAGCGCAAGGCTGCCGGGATGGATATTGAGCTGGGTGATCATCTCCTCCAGACGCTGCCGGGTCACGCCGTTTCCGGCAAGGATCCTTGAGGCGACGCCGTCCGGTTCCTGTGCCAGGCCCAGGATCAGATGCTCTGTGCCGACATAGTTCTGATTTGTCTTTTTCGAAGCATTCTTTGCCGCCCGCAGCGCGGCAAGCGCGTTTTTGGTGTAATTGTCCTTCATGGAATCTTATTCTTTCCTGTCTTTCTATATGGTTCTGTACCGCAGAGTGGGAAGATCCGGAGCCTTGCTTTCACTCATATTCATCGTAGATACTGTCTACCATCCTGTGGAGCTCCAGCCTTGTCATATTGCGGCATCTGGCCTGAGCCAGAAGTTTGCGAAGGTCTTTTTCCAGCTGCGCTCGTGCGCGCATTGCATCCACATCAACAGAAATAACGGCTCCGCGCCTGCGGTCCATCTTTACAAAGCCCTCCTGCCGCAGAATAGAATACGCCTTGTTGACTGTATGCATATTGATGCCTATATCATCTGCCATCTGACGGACGGAAGGCAGGGCCTGCCCTTCTTCCAGGGTTGCTGTCGCAATGCCGAGAATGATCTGGTTGCAAAGCTGCTGGTATATCGCTTCATCACTGCTGAAATCGATCTTGATTAGCATAGCATATCCCTCCATATTCTTCCATATGCCCTGTAAAAAACGATCGCCGAAACGATTCCGGTCGTTACCGGTCACACCGTGACCGGTAACGGGGCCTTCTCCATTCCAAATATGCCTTGGTGCAATGGAAAAACGCCCGACGTTTCAGCCGGGCCGGCACCGTAATAATCCGGACAGCATAACAGAGCATGCATTGTTATATATATAATATAACAAGTGACATGCTCTGTCAAGTTACCCTGCAGATCGACCTGAACTGTCGAATCTTATCGTTATCTGTACACGCCCCATCGAAGGGCGTGTACATGTAACGATGCGCGCGGTGATTCCAATGATTATTTTTTACGGGGCGCCCGGGGCGGTGCACTGTTCAGGAAGGAATATTCCATATCGTCATCGTCGTCGGCATAGTAATCTTCCTCTACACTATCGTACTCGACCGGTGCGGCCTGCCTGCGTGCGGGAGCAGCTGCCTCTTCCTTCTTTGCGGAAGTTACAGGGACTGTTGGAGCTTCCTCAGCGGCAGCCTCTGCAGCTTTTGCCTGATCTGCTGCGGCACTGCGCGTAACAGCAGAGAGCAGGTCTGCATCCTCCGGATAATCCGCCTCTTCGTCGAACTCATAATTGCGGGCAGCACGGGGTCTGGGACGGGGAGACGAACCGGACTTTGCAGAGGAGCGCTGGTTCTGTCTGCGCTGTTTTCTGGGGGGAAGCTCTTCTTCCTCCTCGTCGTCCTCTTCCTCATAATCGTCGTCTTCGTCTTCTGCGTCTTCTTCCTCGTCGTCCTCATCATCTTCGTCTTCGTCGTAATCGTCATCTTCGATATCATCAGAAGAAAAGATATTTTTCAGCATTCCGAAGAATCCGCCTCTGCGGGGAGCCTCGTCCTCGTCGTCATCTGCCTCGTCATCATCATCCTCGTCGTCGTAGGAATCCTCATCCTCATCGTAAAGGTCTTCGTCATCCTCGTCGTCGTAGGAATCGTCTTCGTCATCGTCTTCATCATCTACTGCGGGAGCAAACAGAGCACCTGCGCGCTCTTTGGACTTGCCGCCGAACAGACCGCCCTTCTTTTTCGCGGGAGCAGGTTTCTCTTCTTCTTCAGGCTCTTTTGCGTCATCTGCGTCTTCCTCGTCTTCCGAGGCAGTCACGCCCGCATCAGAAGCTTCTTCGATTTCCTCGTCCGGATCAGAAGACTCATCGTCATCTTCTTCGTCTTCTTCATCCTCTTCTTCCGCTCTTCTGGCGGCTCTGGCCCTGCGCTGCTGCTCACGCTGTCTTCTGGAAGCAGTGGGTCTGGTATTCCTGCGCATCACGACATACAGGAAGATCAGGATTGCGATCAGAAGCAGAAGCAGTACACAGGCGATCGTTCTCCACAGACCTGCGGAGGAAGCATTCTTTTGTGCAGCATTTTCCGCATCACTGAGTTTTTCAAGATCGCTGATACGGATCTTCTTGTCTGTATCGTAGTTATAGACATACCAGTGGCCGCTGCCGTCTTCTTCTGTCGTAAAATTAATACCGTACTGGGCGTTGGGATCAGTATAGGGGTCATAGCCCTGCGTGTCTTCGGTCTCGACATCGTCCTGAGAAACAGCTGTGTCAGGCTTTCCGTCACCGTCTACATCCGTTCCCTCAACCAGATCTCCGGACTCTGTCATACCGTCTTCTTCAAGCCAGTCGTCATTGACATCTTCCGGAACGGCATCATCTTCGGCTTCCTGCTCAGTCTTTTCAGACTCGTCCGTCTTTTCAGCCTCATCTGTCTTTTCAGCCTCATCTGTCTTCTCGGCCTCCTGTGTTTCCGGTGCGGCCTCTTCCTCGACAGCTTCTCCGTCATTGTCTACCCACTGTGCTTTGACGTATCCTCTGTTTCCGTTCTCCAGCTCGACATTGTACCATTCGGTACCGGCAGAATCTGTCGTCTTTGAAATGACAGTTACCTTGTCCCCCTGGTTCAGAACACCGATGGCATTGGAGTAGTCAGATTTATCCTCAGGGCTGTTGCGGATCGTTACATCCGTTGCATTGACGGTAGCTGCGGCAGCTGTCATCACGGTCAGGATAAATGCCGATGCCAGTGCAGCAGCAGCTGATGCAAGTCTGACAGCTCTTCTGCCTCCCAGTCTTGTGTTTTTCATTATCTCCCTCCAGGGCCGGAGCCGATGACTCCGGCAGTTTTTCCCAGTATCGATTTTCCTTTCATCGGAAACTCCTTCCGCGGCATCCTGTCCTTACCATGACACCGCTTCCGGCCGATCCGGCGGTTTGCAGTTTCCTGGTGCCGGCTCATGAAAAGGATATATTTTCACGGTGCCCACACCAACTACCATTATAACACCGGATATGCATTTGTGGAATCATTTAAATCCTTATTAGACAGATTCGATCGCCTTTCCGATATCACTGCGCATGTACATTTTGTCAAAATGCACCCATTTTGCTGCAGTATAAGCATTGGCGCGGGCTTCTTTGAGCGTATCGCCGATGGCGACCACACCGAGGACTCTGCCGCCGCTGGTCACGGTATTTCCTTCCTTGTCAAAGGAAGTACCGGCATGATAGCAGCGGTACTGAGTCTGCCCGTCAAATTTTTCAAGGCCGGTGATGACCTTGCCCTTTTCATAACTCTCCGGATAGCCGCCGGATGCAATGACAACACATACTGCCGCATTGTCATAAAACTCCAGATCGATCTGGTCCAGCGTGCCGTCAATGCAGGCTTCCATCACGTCGATGATGTCAGTCTTCATACGGGGCAGGACAACCTGCGTCTCGGGATCGCCAAAGCGGGTGTTGTACTCAAGGACGCGGGGGCCTTCCGGTGTCATCATAAGGCCGAAATACAGAACGCCGCGGAAAGGACGTCCCTCTGCTGCCATGGCAGCCACGGTCTTGTCATAGATATTTTCACGGCACCAGGCGTCGATCTCGGGTGTATAGAAGGGGCTGGGAGAGAATGTTCCCATACCGCCTGTGTTGAGGCCGGTGTCTCCGTCTCCCTGGCGCTTATGGTCCTGGGAGGAAGTCATCAGCTGGTAATGGGTTCCGTCCACAAATGCGAGCACGGACACTTCGCGGCCGGTCATGAACTGCTCGATGACAACGCTGTTTCCGGCGTCGCCGAATTTTTTATCCATCATCAGCTCGCGGATACCGTCTTTTGCAGAGGCCAGATCCTCACAGATCAGGACGCCCTTGCCCAGAGCAAGTCCGGAAGCTTTCAGGACGATGGGGAAGGAGGCTGTCTCGAGATAGGCCAGCGCCTTGTCCGCGTCCTCGAAGGTTTCATAAGCGGCTGTGGGGATCCCGTATTTTTTCATCAGATCCTTGGAAAAAGCCTTGCTGCCCTCGATGATCGCCGCATTGGCCGGCGTGCCGAAGATGCGCAGTCCCTCTGCCTCAAAAGCATCCACGATACCGGCGCAGAGCGGATCATCCATACTGCAGACTGTAAGGTCGATCTCTTTTTCCCTGGCGAAGGCAGTCAGTGCCGCAAAATCCATCGTTCCGATCGGAACACACTCGGCAATACGCGCAATACCGGCGTTACCGGGCGCGCAATACAGCTTTGCCACACGGCCGCTGCGCAGGATCGCGTCCGCGATCGCGTGCTCTCTTCCGCCGCCGCCAACAAGAAGTACCTTCATGTTCATTTTCTTCTCAGCCAAGTCTTTATCCTCCTGCGAAAAAACTGCTTTCCTGTCGCTGTTTCTGTTCTCATTACCCGCGCACGGATCCTGCCCTGACCGGGGACGATGCGGCATGCATCGGTCCTGCGCCTGTCAGGAGATCCTGGTCCTGCGTCCCTCGATTTTTACCCTTCCGGCTGCGATCAGGTCAATGGCGCGCGGCAGAATGATCCACTCCGCCTGCTCCATGACGCGGCGCTGCAGGGTCTGCGGCGTATCGTCTTCCATGATATCGACCGCCTTCTGCAGGATGATGGGTCCTGTATCAAGATTCTCATCCACAAAATGCACAGTTGCGCCGGTGACCTTGACACCGCGCTCAAGGGCTTTTTCATGTACATGCAGGCCGTAATAACCCTTTCCGCAGAAGGAAGGGATCAGGGCAGGATGGATGTTGATGATCTTTCCCGCGTAGGCAGCACAGATCTGCCGGGGAACAGCCACCATAAAGCCTGCCAGCACGATGAGGTCAGGGGAGACTTCATTGATCTTTGCCAGAAGCGCTTCATTGAAAGCCTCCCGGTCCGGGTAGTCCCTGGGAGATACACAGACGCCGGGAATGCCTGCTTTGGCGGCGCGCTCCAGGGCAAAAGCTCCCGCATTATTGCTGATCACCTGTACGATCCGGGCATTTTTGATGGTCCCGTCCGCAATACGATCGATGATGGCCTGGAGGTTTGTTCCTCCTCCGGAGACACATACAGTCACTCTCAGCATACGTCAACTCCTTTTTCTCCGGCGGCAATACTGCCGATCAGATAAGCCTTCTCGCCGGCTGCCTCAAGAGCCCTGATGGCCTTGTCGGCATCCTCTGCCTTCAGAGCAAGTACCATGCCGATACCCATATTGAAGGTGTTGTACATCATATGCTCATCGATTCCGCCGCGCTTCTGCAGCAGACGGAAGATCGCGGGGACCTCATAGCTGTCTTTTCTGACAAGGGCGCGCACGCCGTCGGGCAGCATTCTCGGAATATTCTCATAGAAACCGCCGCCGGTCACATGGCTGCAGCCCTTGATCTGTACGCCGGCCTCACGCACACTGCGGAGCGCGCGCACATAGATCTTGGTGGGACGGAGCAGGGCATCGCCCAGCGTCTCGCCCAGTTCCGGATAGAACTCGCGGAGGTTCTCTTCATTTACGTCAAAGACCTTGCGGACCAGTGAGAAACCGTTGGAATGAACGCCGGAGGAGGCAATGCCGACCAGGGCGTCGCCGGGGCAGATATCCTGGCCTGTGATCAGGTCTTTTTTGTCCGCGGCGCCCACCGCGAATCCCGCCAGGTCATACTCGTCTTCCGGATAGAAGCCGGGCATCTCTGCGGTCTCGCCGCCGATCAGGGCAGCGCCTGCCTGCTCACACCCGTCACATACGCCCTTGACGATCTGGGCGATCTTCTCGGGGAAGTTTTTGCCGCAGGCAATGTAATCGAGGAAAAAGAGAGGTTCGCCGCCCGCGCAGGCTACATCGTTGACACACATGGCAACGCAGTCGATGCCGACAGTGTCGTGTCTGTCCATCAGGAAAGCGAGTTTGAGTTTTGTCCCGACGCCGTCTGTTCCGGACAGAAGAACGGGATCTTCCATCTCCTTGATCTTGGCGAGGGAGAAGGCGCCCGAAAAGCCTCCGAGTCCTCCCATCACTTCGGGGCGCATTGTCTTTGCGACATATGCTTTCATCAGTTCTACGCTTCGATATCCGGCTTCGATATCGACACCGGCGCTCTTATAATCCATCATGTTCAGCGTGTCTCCTTATGTACTATTTTTATGTATGTCTATGGTTCAATAGCAGGACCCGTCTGCGAGTCCTGCACGGCTGTCCCGCAGCTGAAGTCACTGCTGCTCCGGGCTGAAAATCGATCCGCCCGGCAAAGGGCAGAGCCGTCTGCCGGGCGAAAAACAAGATTCAATGAGCCGTTATCATTGTTCAATAATTCTTATATCCGACTTCCTGCAGGTGCGCATCCTTCTGCTGCACTTCTTCAAGCTGACGCTGTGAGAAATCTTTGAGTCTCTGAAGAAGGGCCTCATCCGAGATTGCCAGCATCTTTGCCGCCAGAATACCCGCATTCTTTGCGCCGCCGATGGCAACAGTCGCCACGGGGATCCCGCTTGGCATCTGTACGATCGAATACAGGGAGTCGCGTCCGCCCAGGGAAGTGGTGTGCATGGGGACGCCGATCACCGGAAGCGGGAACAGTGCCGCGCACATGCCAGGCAGATGGGCTGCCATGCCTGCGCCTGCGATAATGACCTTCATGCCGGCCGCCTCAGCGCCTTTCGCATACTCAAAAAAGACGTCGGGCTCACGGTGTGCGGAGATGATCCGCATATCATAGCTGATGCCGAGCTCTTCGAGGACTTCTGCTGCCTTTTTCATTACGGACAGATCCGAATCACTGCCCATGACAATTCCTACCTGTGCCATTTGTGTTACCTTTCCTTTCCGAAAAACAGAAAAAACGGACGACGTTATATTTTGAATGCTTGCAAATTTCCGGCCCGTCTTTTCTGCCGGTCTTCGGCTTTTCTTATCCGATTCTTTGCAATAACAGTGCGCATAGTCGGGATCCTGTCCCCGCGGCCGGTCTGTCCGGATCCGGTTTTAAACACATGGGCACTGCCTGTAGTTTAATCAAAAAAGTCCTTATGTGCAAGTAACTATTAAAGGTTTATTCAGGAAATCCGTACCCTTCAGCACAAACCTTCCGTCGCGGATCACCGGAATCTGCGCCCCGTCCGCCCGAACGGCAGCCAGAAGGCCGACCTCTTCGTAGGGAATCGTGATATCCGTGTGGCAGCCGAAATAGGCATTTTCGGGATCCGTATCCCGCATCAGCGAGTATTCGTTTTCTTTGGCAAAGATCTCTTTTCCGTCAGGATTAAAGACGCGGTTTTCCTCCTCGTGGCTGTAGCAGGTGTCACCTACAGCAAAATGCGGACCTGTTTTTTCCGCGATCAGGATCGGCAGCCTCTCCAGGATCCCCAGCCTGGACGCCTCGGCGCAGGCAGTGGTGTTGGTGCCGATCGCGCACTCGCTCATGGGCAGGGTCTCATGATGAAAGAGAATATTTTCTTCGATATATTTTCTGCCTTCCTCCTCTGTCGGGAAGCCGCCGCAGCTGTAGGCAGTGATGCGGCCGTTCTCAAAGCGGAGCGCCAGATCCCGGAAAAGGAGTCCGTTCAGATAGACACGGGTCACATGCAGAAGTCCCTCCGTTCCCGCAAGGGAAGGCGTAGTAAAGACCTCTCCCACCGGAATATTTACGTCCGCCACACAGTTTTCAAATATCGTCTGCTTTTCGGGATCCTCCGGTACCTGCAGACGGACCGTCAGATCGGTCCTGTTTTCGCCGGCGCCAAGTACACGTATGCTCTGTGCCGTGTCGAGCACATTGATGATCCCGGCCTGCACATCCCGGTATGTCATATAGTCCAGAGTGTTAATATCGATCACGGAACGGAAGATCTCATCGAAGGAGGCCTTGAGATCGCCGTCCGCATACCCCGTGGTGATCTCGGGCAGCGGGAAGGCAATGATGGTAAAGCTCCTCTCCCGCCCGATCACGGCGCGGTCGTAGAGAAGGTCGGCCTCCTGACGGCAATGCGCGATCTTTTTCTGCTGGGCTTTGGAAAACTTCGCATATCCGTCGTGCATGACAGGCGAAAAAGGCTTTTCCCCGAAGGTCTCCATCACGACCGGTCCCGCATACAGAACTGTTTCCTGCTCCAGCTCTTTATATGCCTGCTGCAGTGCCTGCATCCGTCTGCTGCGGAGCACATCGTTGAAAAACAGGGCCAGGTCCTCGCGGTGGTCATAGCCGTACTGCGCGTTGGCAGGTGTTGTGGAATATCCGCCGCCTCCCCGTCCCAGATGCTGGGTGAAGAGGTTTCCCTGCATCCCGGGGATCACAGGCATAAGCCCCATCTTTCGAAGATTTCGGGCAGCTCTTTTTGCGACCCGTTCAAATCCGACGTGGTACAAAAGCCCTGCGCGGCGCCGGATCGACAGATCCTTCCCAGTCACCTCAAAGCCGATCCGAAAGCCTTCTGTCCATGTGTCCGCCATTCTGGCGATGGTCTCCTCATCCAGACTCTCCAGATAGGAGAAAACACCTCTCTCGTTATCCGAAATATAAGCTCCGTAGCGGTACAGACACCTCTCATCTTTGGCTTTATACCAGTCCTTTAGGATCTGCTCCGGAATGCTTCCCCCGACAAGGCTTCTCTGCACACGTACCAGCGTCTCCTCCGGAGCATAGTCCTCCAGGAACTGCCGGACCTTTTCCCGGATATGAGCCGGTGCAGGCATGTCCGTACCGGCTTGCGCGGCATCCTTCCGGTAGGCATCATAAGCTGTCACAAAGGCAAAATAGACTTCCAGCAAGAGTTCCATCCGGATCAGGAAACGCTCTGCGTCCCCCTCGTAGACCAGGGAGATCATACTCCGAAGCTCCATCATGAGGGCGCTCAGTACAGGCCCCATCTCTTTGCCGGTCTGACTGATGGCATGGCCGGGATTTGCCCAGCTTTTCTCATAATTTTCGGGAAAAATATCCTCATAAAGCTCCCGGTTCCGCTCCCTGAGTTTCTCAAGCGGAATAGAGTTAAAAGAACCGTCCTCCAGCATCCGGCGATGATCCAGCAGGGTGAGGACCCAGCCTGCCGCATATTTGAAAAATGGCACACAGCATGGCGCCGTGCACTCCTCCTCCGCCATCGCCCCGATTCGTTCCAGAGCAAGCCTGAAACGCTCGCCTTCCAAAGACTCCGTGTGGTTCAAAGCACTCCCGTCTGTATCGATAAAAAAGTTCATACAATCACACTCAATACTTTCCTGATGACAAAAAGAAAGACGCCCGGCCGCATCTGTGCAGCCGGGCGGCCGTTTTCTAAAATCTCAGAATCACTTCACGCCGTATTCATCATAATATTTATCCAGCGCGGCCTTGATCTTATCATCAATAATGATCTTGCCGTCGACCGGACGATTATAGAGATATTCGGTGACCTCTTTCATAGAGACAATCGCATGTGTCGGGAAACCGTATTTGCGCTTGATCTCCTGCAGAGCGCCGATCGTGCCTTCCTGGCCGACTTCCATGCGGTCCAGGGAAACCATGAGCCCCACAATATCGCAGTCCGCCTGTGCCTTGATGATCGGAACGGTCTCAGCGATGGAAGCGCCGGAGGTAGTGACGTCCTCGATGATCATAACGCGGTCATCCTCACGGATCTTGGATCCCAGAAGGATACCCTTGTCGCCGTGATCCTTGACTTCCTTGCGGTTTGCGCAGTAGCGGATATCACGGCCATAGAGCTTACTGATGCCCATGACTGTCGCCACAGTGAGCGGAATGCCCTTATAGGCAGGTCCGAACAGGACGTCAAAATCCAGTCCGTAATGGTCGTGGATCGCTCTGGCATAGAACTCACCCAGCTTGATCAGCTGAGAGCCGCTCTTGTAAGCGCCCGCATTCATAAAGAACGGAGATTTGCGTCCGCTCTTGAGCGTGAACTCACCGAATTTCAGCACGTGTGAGTCAACCATAAACTCAATAAACTCTTTCTTATATTCTTCCATTCCAAGCCCTTTCCTGTTAAGTACGGTTATTCTTTCAGTGATCAAAGCTGACGCCGTCAGCGGTCCGCGATCGCACTGCGCAGATCCTCGATCATGTCAATGGATGCAGCACGTGCCGCCTGCGCGAATCCTTCCGGACCGAAATCCCGGTAAGCGTCCTTTGTGTGGGCAGCAATGATGCCGCGGGAGGAATTGACGATCGCGCCCTCTCCTTCTTCGTCAAAGAAAGCGCTCAGATCCTTTGCAGTCGCTCCCTGCGCGCCGTAGCCGGGTGCCAGGATAAAGGTCGTGGGCATCAGCCTGCGCAGCTGTTCGCCCTGCTCGGGATAAGTTGCCCCGACAACGGCGCCGACATTGCTGTAGCGTCCGTCCATGGAACCCTCGCCCCACTCTTTGACCTTTCTGCCGACCAGCTCATACATGGGGACTCCGCCTTCTGTCAGGATATCCTGGAATTCGCCGCTCGAAGGATTGGAGGTCTTGACCAGTACAAAGATTCCCTTGTCACAGGCATTGCATACGTCTACGAAAGGCTGTACGCCGTCAGACCCCAGATAGGGATTGACAGTCGCGAAGTCCACATCAAATACGGGTATTTCTCTGCCTGCGATACCGATCCTGCCGATATGTGCCCTGGCATAAGACGCAGATGTGGAGCCGATGTCGCCCCGCTTCACGTCACCGATAATGATCAGGCCCTTCTCTCTGCAGTACTTGACGGTCCTGTCATAGACTTCGAGGCCCGGAAGCCCGAACTGCTCGTACATAGCGATCTGCGGCTTCACGGCGGGAATAATGTCATAGACAGCATCCACAATGCCCTTGTTAAACTGCCATACCGCTTCCGCAGCCGCCCGCAGGGCAAGCGCATCACCGGTGAATCCTTCCGCCGACATCTTATCTCTTGCAGCCTCCTGCAGATGCTCCGGCACAAAAGAGAGATTCGGATCGAGCCCTACTACAACAGGCGCATTTTTGGCCTTGATCTCATTCATCAGTTTTTGAATCATACGCAAACTCCATTTTCTACAGCCTGTTGCCGGATCTGATCCGGCTCCTTGCCGCTGCAGGCGGCAGAGCTGATCATTTGTTACAAGTAACACCTGCACCAGCCTTGAGGGGTTTCGCGCGCCCTATGCGCGATAATCCCGGGTTTAAGGGCGTGAACACACTCGCAGAGTGTGCTGCGTGCAGCTTTCTTTTCCCGTCAGATTGCACAGTAAACGGTACTCTCTATGAGTCTTTTTAAACATAATGATAATAACTGCTTTCGTCAAGCGAAAAATGAAAAAATATGATACAAAGGCGTTTTTTTCCATTCATCTATACATATTTACGTATATATGAATCAAAAAGAGCCTGCCCCCGCGCAGACAGCGCAGGTACAGACTCTTCTGTTTCCTGTCAGATATTTTAACGTGATTCCAGAAACTTATTTTCACGCTGCATGCGCTCGTCGTCGGGATACTTTTCCATGTATTCCGCCGCAAGTTCCTTTGCCCGCGCGAAATCCCGCAGGTTCTCCACTGCGGCAATGCGGTTGAAGAGAATACTCTTATGCAGAGCGGTCCCCTCCTGGGAGAGCGGCAGAGCCTGTTCAAAACAGTCTAGCGCCTCCTCATATCGCTCAAGACCGCACAGAGCCGTCCCTTTCAGATTGAGCATATCGGGACTGCTGCTGATGTCCTCCTCACAGGATTCCAGGAGCGAGAGCGCATTTTCGTGTTCCCCGTTATACTCAAGCGCGCCCGCCAGAAGGAGCGCGACCTGCGGATCCTGGATCTCGATCCCGTCAAGAATCCTGGCGGCCTCCTCATACTGGCCGAGAAAGCACAGGGCCTTTCCCCTGGTCAGATCGTCGATCTCATCCCCGTGATCCGCCAGAAGTTCCTCGAAGTACTTGCGGCCAGTCTCCGTGTTTCCGTATTCCCGAAGTGTCAGGGCAGCGTTGTAAATACGTGTATAGTCCTTCCTGTCCATGGAAATGGCCGTGTCAAACATTTCGACCGCCTTCTCCATATCTCCCTGCGCGGCATAGCAGGTTGCCCGGTACTCCATAAGAGAAGGATCCCCGGGATGGATCCTGAGAAGCCTGTCGTAGATCGACGCCGCCGCATCGATATCTCCGAGCCGGAAATCACAGATTGCAGTGTACTTGTAGAGATCCTCCTCGAGTGTATCCTCCGATAAATATCTGGTGATCTTGTTTTCATACTGCTGCGCCTCCGCAAACTTCTCTCTTGCGAGGCGGTAGTTGCCCTGCTCCATCAGCGAAATACCGTTTGAAAGGAGTTCTTTCTCCTTATGTCCCCGGTACTGGTAATAACCGAAGATCACGCCGGCGCCGATGGCTGCAATGCAGATGATCGTCAGCAGAAAATTCCTGATAAAACGCATATGCGAAATAATACTCCTGTATCCTGAATTCAATACTCGCCTGCGAGGAGACTTAATCCTCCTCGAACTCGACCGTGACGTAAAATCCCCTCTCCAGACTGCGGATCGCCGTCACCACACCCTCCCGCGCCAGAAGTCTCTGGTTAAAGGGATAATTGCCGCTCATAGCAAGGGAGGGATCGATCGTATAGTAATAATTACTGGGCAGGACGCCTTCGGTGATCCTGACCTTCTGCCCTTCCTCAAGGAGCCCCTGCCGCTCCATCTTAAACTCCATTTCACGCATGATCAATCTCCATGCTTTTCCTACGCTGCCTGTGCTGCAGCGATTGTTTCGGCAGATGCTGTTTCTGCTGGTGCTTTACTGCGCCGGTGCTGTTTCTGCCGGTTTTACTGCTGCGCAGGTGCTGTTTCTGCCGGCGTCTCTGCTGCGGGTGCTGTCTCTGCAGGTGCTGCGGGTGTCGTTTCGGCAGGTGCTGTTTCGGCTGCGGGCGTCTCTGCAGCAGAAGTTTCCTTTTCTGCCTCCGTCTCTGGTTTCGGGATCACGATCGCATTTTTGAGCAGAAACTCATGCCACAGCGAGCAGGCCGATGCCTTGAGATGGATCCCGTCTCCGGTGAGCTCCTCTTTCAGATCGCCGTTCTTGTCACACAGATCCGCATTCATATCAATATAAAAGATATTTCGCCCGTTGGCCAGTGTCGAGATCGCCTGATTTCGCTGCACAATCGCTCTGTTATTGTAGACCTGATCCTTGCTGCTCATCTTTTTCGAAACATGCATGATGCCCTGAATATAGATGATCGCATCCGGCTGAAGCTTATTGATTTTCGTGATCACATCACGAAATTCGTTGTAATAGTCCTTGGTATCGGGAATTCCCAGTTCATTGACACCGACAGAAATATAGATCTTGCCAAACTGCTTTTTGGAAAGAAGTCCCTTGACCGAACGCTGTTTTGTTTTATTTCCCTTTTCTGTATAATCGAGCTTCTTGTCATCATCGAAAAGGTCATAGATCGTGACAGATTCCTTGGCAAGGAAAGACGTCACATTTCCCATATCGCCGTATTCATACAGACCTACCGTACGGGAATCTCCGATCATAAGCGCGTCCGCAAAGTACGAATCGTCCACCTGCTGCAGACTGTAATAGGTACCGTTTGTGGCAAAAAGGCCCTCTGTATCCGTGTTGTAGACGGTGTCGTCCG